>JANTFW010000005.1 GCA_024763245.1 Flavobacteriaceae bacterium
GACCACAGTCGATACCCATAGAAAAAATATGTGCAGAAAACTAGGTATAAACGGCAGTAATGCCTTGTTTCAATATGCATTAGAAAAAAAATATTAAACAAAAATCAATTAGACTATTATGAAAAATTTCATTTTAACAATTACTTTATTAAGTTCTTATTGTTTTAACGCTCAGGAGCTTGTTCGCTATGAAAAATATGACTCCTTTTCATTATTAACTTATGCCGATAAAGGTTACGATCATACACATAATTTTAAAGGCTATACGTTTTTAGAAAATAAAGATAGTATTCTTAGTGCTGATTTTAACGGCTATTTTAATGCCAAAACAGATAAAATAACCAGAAATGGTAAAGCAATTTTTTACAGTAGTAAAGGAACTACAACTAAATATTATATCCTTGATGAAGAACATGGTGATGATCCGGAAAACATTGGTGCCGGAAAATTTTATGGATGGAAGATTAAAAAAATTCCACTTTTTGAATATAAAACAATAGATAAAAAATCAAAAAATAATGAAATCTTTAGACTATCTGCCGAAGAAAGATTAGTAAAAAAACCTACAAAAGAGAATGGCTATACATACAATAGTTATAAAAATGAGATATTGGCTTATGATATAGCACAATATAAATCGCCTTACATGAATTGGTGGTGGCCTAATTTGCTAGATACTAAAGACAAAAATCACAATCTTGTAGACGGTATCGATTTTACCTTAGACTTCACCCCGAAAAAAAGTGATGATGCTATGCCTATTACTATTATGTTAGGGAATGGCCCCGATGGTTATTATTATCTAAAAATCGATAGTGCAGGAACAACTTACCTAGGAGAAAGTACAAAGTCAGGCAATAGGAATGTCTTGTATGTGTCAAAAGCTACAAAAATAACTTGGGGACAAAAAAATCATTTAAGATTACAAGTATTGGAAAACGGTAACTATTACATAGAAATTAATGATTTTAAAGAAAGCCTAGAAAACATATCTTATGAAAATCAAATGGCAAAGGATACGATTTTCAAACCTGCTTTAAGTAGCATGTTTGGAGGTAGTAATCGTATACAAGCAGCAACCGAAATAAAAATTCATTATATAGCATTACAACAAATAGAATTATTAAATACCAAGAAAAAAACGCACCCCTATAATGGAATGCATAAAGATCACTTGCACTATTTGACCAAAAAAATTATTGAAACAATGTTTAAGCAAACTGATGATCAAAAATTAAAAGATGTTGATATTTATCTAACCGGGTTTAAAGGAGGGACTTATTCAGACAATGTACTAGGTGTAATGTGCGAGGTTTTATTCTACAATAAATTGGAAAACAAGGAAACATCACGACCTATGCTTATCGAATATATATTGGAGCCTAAGACAAATGCTATTAAAGAAATTAAGATGTACTTTGATACACAAAATCATTTTACGTTTACCCCGCAAAAACTATTTAGTGATGTATTTAATGAAGATAAGTCAAGTGGATATTGGTTGCAAGATGGCTTATTGCACCATCCTAATAGTAGAACTCTTGAAAACCAATAACAAATGAGTGGTTTAGTAACCTAATAGAAACACACGAATAAAATAAGGAATACTTATGAGCAATACCTTATGACAAAACGCTTTAGAAAAAAATAGTAATCATTAATTTAAACCTAAACAATATGAATTTTAAGAAAACACAAAAAGCATTTACTAAAATAATTCTTGTTTTAGTATTTTGTAATTTCACATTACAAACAATACAAGCTCAAACCGCGGATCTTTATTATCAAATAAAGGGTCACGATTTCAACATACAAAACACCCGAAAAGCCTTGTCTAACCTTGAGCGATCTGTTGTGTATGGAAAGTCTAGTGTAAAGAAGAAAAAAGCCCGCGTTTTGCAGCAAAACGCGCAACAAATTGCTGATGAATCCTACAGTGCCTATTTAAAAGCCAAGCAAATTGTCAAAAAACTTGAAGCTGACAAGAACTATAAGTTAGCCGAAAAAGTGGGTACTTTAAGAAGCAACTTACACGGTATATACTATGCTGCCGATGCCCTAGCGAATAAATATTGTCAATGGATGATTAATAAACCTAAAGTACATAAAGGAAAAAGTTTTAAAAGTATGAGTAGGGCTTTTAATACGATAATAGAACATTATAATAAGGCACAAAAAAACAAAAAAGTTCTTAATGATGTCATTGCTTGGGAAAGCTATAAAAGCCTAAATAAAAATTAAATTAACAAACACCAAATTCAAGAATTTTACCGCATTCAAACTACTATTTATTGTTGAAATTTTCTATCTATAAAAAAACTAAATAGCGACAAACATTATGAAAAAAATCCTAACAACCCTACTCTTAGCACTCATTTTACAAACAGCATTTTCTCAAGAAATTATCGTAAAAAACCTACAAGGTGAAGATGTAGATTTTAATAAAATTGTGCAACAATCCAAAAAAGACCAACCTACTTTAGTTATTACTTGGGCAGATACCTATTGTGGAGTTTGTAGAACCATTATTAATGAACTACAAAATCAATATATACCACTCAAAGAAAATTACAATTTACGAGTAATTACTCTAAATACAGACAGCAACAAAGATGGATATTTTAAAAAATATTATAATCGTAAATTTGGTGATGATAAGGAACCTTTTACATCTATAACTAATTATGTAAAACAAGATATTGGCGTTCAAAAGTGGAACTTTGAAAAATATGTAGATGAGTACTTTAATTTTTTTAACACTGCAAAACTAACTGGAGCTCCTGCTATCTATATTTTTTATAACGGAAATGCAAAATTCATAAGAAAAGGGTTTTGGGTTCCTAAAGACGCTAAATCTAGTGATTCAGGAGAAAAGCTAAAACAAACAGTCAGCACGTTAACAGTTGATAATTTAGCAAGAATATTAGCTAGTATGTATGCTAACACAGCTTACCTTAATAAAAACAAAGGGTTTACAATTAAAGAAGAAGCTACATATAAACGTACTATTGTTAAAATTGGAGATCTATATGAAATCACAGATTCTTGGATTACAGGAGAAATTCAAATGAAAGGAACTTTTAAAGACATGATAGGAGATATTCATCACGGAAAAACAGTTTGGTACTATAAAAACGGAAAATTGAAAATATCAGGAAACTATTATGAGGGGAAAAAAGATTCCGTTTGGTACTATTATGATGAAAAAGGTAATGAAACAAACTCCGAGCTATACGAAAGAGGTTTAAATGTGGCTCTAGAAGAGAAGCAACCTTCAAAAGCAGTAATAAGTAAACCAAGTTTTAAAGGTGGTCGAGAAGCATATGTTGCCTATCTAACTCAAAACATGAAGTATCCGGAAACGGCTAGAAGAGCAGGTGTTCAAGGTAAGGTGTTTGTAGAATTTGTAGTAGCCAAGGATGGAAGTATTCAAAAAGTAAAACTACTAAAAGGGGTACATCCTGATTTAGATGCTGAGGCTATTAGACTTGTACAAAACATGCCCAAATGGAACCCAGGAGAACAAGCTGGAGAGAAAGTAAATGTTAAACAAACTATCCCAATTAATTTCAATTTACAATAAACCATTAACGGCCTAACATGAATATAAACCACGCGTTTTTCTTAGTTATTTATTTCAGCGTTCTTGTAATGCATGCACAAGTTGATACTAAGACTATCAAACATCAAATGAAAGTTGATGCGCAGTGTGACAATCAAGAACAGATTTTTATGGACCTAGAAGCCCATCACAAAAATCAAGTTTACAACCTAACGAAAGACTATAAAAATGAAAAGCTGACGCTTCGATTCAACATCATTGAATCCTGTTGTTTACAGTTTTCGGGTGAATCAAAAATTACAAAAAAAGGACTTGAAATTACGTACTATACATCGCAAGATAAAGTTTGCGAATGCTTTTGTAAATACCAATTTACCTATACCATGGGCATAAGCATTCAAGATCCTGATAAACTTTATATTAACAACGAATATTTTGAAATAAAGAAATAGCTCAATACTAAATTAAATGAAAACTACGATACTACTTTTCCTATTGCTATGCTCATTTTTACCATTACAGGCACAAGATTATAATTATGTGACCAAGGAGATTTTTCAAAGAAAAACGGAGGCAGATGTTGAATTGCTTAAAAATACGATTGAAAATGAGGGAAGACAAGAACTTATATATTCACTCATTAAGAATTACAAAGACTACATTGTCTTAATAGATGAAAAAGACCGGAAAATACAAAACCTAAACAATAGCTTTGATAAAGAGTATATTCACCCTGATAAGACATCGAACTGTAAAAACGCAAAATTATATAGTAGAAAAACAAATTCTGCTGTAAAAAGAGGTAATCAGCTTAAAATTGCGGTTAGTCTTGCCAAAACGAGTTACAATCTATGTAAAAACAATGCCTATAGAACAACAAATTGTTCCAATGAATACAATAACTACAATAGGCAAGTTAATTTATACAATACTGCAGCATCCAAATCACAAGAATATGCATCAAAAGCGAATCATTACCAAGATAAATGTAATAATTATATATATACGTACAATGATGAGCTAGAAATTTTAAAATCTAAAGAAAAATCTATAAAAAGAAAATATAAGGCATTAATAAACGAGGCTGAAAAGAAGTATAAAGATGAAGCTACAAAGATTAGCCAATTAATAAGCAATTCAAAAAAAATAGTTGAAATAAAATACCCTAATGGTGCGATTAATTTTAAAGGACAGGTATATACTTTATCTAATAAAAAAACGGGAAAATGGAAAGGCTATTACCAAAATGGAGCATTACAATTAGAAACAACATATATTGATGACTTGGAACAAGGTACTAAAACCACATATTACGAAAATGGTAAGCCTTTATTTATACTCTCTATGGTAAAAAACAAAAAAGAGGGTCATGCTAAGTATTATTATGAAAATGGTAAGTTGAAAAGCGAAGGCAATTATACCGATGATAAAGAAACGGGTAATTGGAAAATCTACTATGAAACGGGTGTACTTAAAGGTGAAGGCCTATATAAAAACGGAAAACTTGATGGGGATTGGCATATTTATAACGAGAAGGGGGATTTTTTTGGAATAGAAACGTATAAAAATGGTATATTACAGAAGAAGACTAATGTAACAAATACAAACAAGGGATTTCTTAACAAATGGGTACCTATAAAAACAGAATTCTACGTGAATGGCAAATTAGATGATACAGAAATACATGATCACAAAAGCGAATGTATAGGCTACATTGATTTTGCCCCTAATGGAATATTAATTGTAAAAGATTATTATCATGACTGTAGCGAAAAATCCGATAGGAACGGTACTTATGAAAATATGACAGATTATGTCTTGATCTCTCAAAATGGTGAATCACATAATGCTAAATTAATTGTAAATAATAATGAATTACAAATGATTATTAGTATGGATGATGAAGAAGGGAACACTCAAAAAGTGATAGTTTACTTAATGCAATACGACTATTTTATGAGTCATCCAGAGTGATTTTTCGAATAAAAAATGGAGTTACCCAAACATTTTAGGATAGAAAATAAGGAATTCAACAATCAAAGCGGCCATAGCACTAAACCAAACGGCTCCAGCAGCCACATCTTTAACAAAACCAATTTTTTCGTGGTGTTCATCATGCACAAAATCACAAAGCTTTTCTACGGCTGTATTAAGTGCTTCTACGCTCAACACCATGGCTAGTACAATAACGTGAAACATCCATTCTGTTTTTGAAATGTTATAGTGATAACCCGCATAGCTCAAAAGTAAAGCCAACGAAAATTGAACCATACCACTATGCTCTGTGGTTACAAATAGAAATGCGCCTTTTAAAGCGATAAAACCACCACGAACACGCCCCTTAATAAATCCTATTTTTTGGTTTTCTGATGCCACTAATTTAAATGTTTAGAGTGGGCAAAGCTACAGGATTTTAATGAAATAAAAAACCCTGAGTAAAAGTTTACTCAGGGCTCTGGTTTTATAAGTTGATTTTACTATTGTAAAGCACTCATTACGGCATCGTAATTAGGCTCATCAACAATTTCTGGAACTTGTTGTGTATAGGTAACTTTTCCGTCTTGATCAAGTACAATTACCACTCTCGAATGTAAGTAAGCCAAAGGCCCATCCACTATTTCAAGTCCGTAATCTTGACCAAAAGTACCTCGTTGAAAATCAGAAAGTGTGATAACATTGTCTAACCCTTCTGCTCCACAAAAACGGGCTTGAGCAAAGGGTAAATCTCTGGATATACACAATACTTTAGTATTTTCTAATTCTCCGGCGGCTTGGTTAAAGTGTCTTACTGAGGCAGCACAAGTGGGTGTATCTAAACTAGGGAAAATATTTAATACCACTTTTGATCCTTTAAAATCGGCTAGTGTTTTGATGCTTAAATCGGCGGCAACTAATTTAAAATCTTTAGCTTGGCTACCTACTTCAGGTAAGTTGCCATTGGTGTTAAATTCGGTTCCTTTTAATGTTATTTTTGACATAATAGTTGGTTTTTAATAATGTATTAATATTTGTTTGCAATGATACTGTAAATAAACAAAAACTCACAAATTAATTGCGAGTTTTTGTAACGAGTAGTTATTAGATTGGTTTAGTGTTTTTTAAGATAGTCAGCTACACCCTCATGTGTTGCTTCTAATCCTTCTTTATCCGCATTCCAGTTTGCCGGACAAGCTTCGCCGTGTATTTCATTAAATTGTAAGGCATCTACCATACGGATAGCTTCTTCAACATTACGACCCAAAGGCAAATCATTAACCAATTGATGACGTACAATACCTTCTTTATCAATTAAAAAGAGACCACGATAGGCAATTAATTCTCCATCTGCTTGAAGTTGATCATTTTCATCATAAAAATAATCACCTGCCAAAACATCGTAATTTTTTGAAATGGTTTTATTGGTATCAGCCACTATGGGATAAGTAACCCCCTTAATACCACCGGCTGCTTTATCCATTTGTAACCATCCCCAATGTGATTGCTCCGTATCCGTAGAACAGGCAACAACAGCTACACCTCTTTTTTCGAATTCAGCTAAATTTTCTTGAAAAGCGTGTAATTCTGTAGGACACACAAAGGTGAAATCTTTTGGATAAAAGAAAAAGACAACATGTTTTTTTCCTAAATATTGATCTAATGAGAATTTTTCTACAAATTCAACTCCATTGATAACTGCTTGTGCTTCAAAATGAGGCGCTTTTTTTCCGACTAGTACTGCCATATATATTTGTTTTTTAAGTTTTTAATTAAATTATAAGGCAAAGATAAAGGCAAATAGTGTATTTATGTTAAAATTTGATATTAATATTTTATCTAATAATAGATTTTATCAATAGCCGTTAATATATCTTTTAAGCTCAAAAAAAAATTAACTATCTTATTTTTATGCTTACTTTCGCGGCTTACTATTGTAATTAGATGTTTTTATCAAAATACACTTCAGAGTTTAAAACAAACATTGGTTTGGCAACCCCTGTTGTTATGGGTTCATTAGGACATGTATTAGTGGGTTTGTCGGATGATATTATGGTAGGGGTTTTAGGTCCGGTACAGTTAGCTGCAACCTCTTTGGGAAATAGTTTGGTGTTTATTGCCATTTCTATTGGTATTGGTTTTTCTTTTGCTATTACGCCATTAATTGCAGAAGCCGATGGAGAAAATGATATCAATAAAGGGCGTAGTATTTTTCAACACGGTATGTTGTTAAATGCCAGCTTAGGACTGGTTATGTTTATACTTTTAATCTTTGCAGAGCCCTTATTATATCAATTAAAACAACCTCCGGAGGTAGTCGCTCTAGCCATTCCTTATTATAAAATTGTGTCTCTATCTATGATTCCGCTTATGTTATTTCAAGGACTCAAACAATTTGCCGATGGTGCTTCGCAAACCAAACACGCAATGAAAGCTACCATTATTGCCAATGTTATTAATGTGGTTATTAATTTTTTCTTAATATACGGGATGTGGATTTTTCCAAAGATGGAACTCATAGGTGCAGCAACAGGAACTTTAGTGTCTCGTATAGCGATGTTGTTTATTCTCTATTTTTTATTGCGGAAAGTACCTACTTTTGATCCCTTTTTTATACGGTTAAAAAAGGCTGAAACACAATGGAAAGTCTTTGTAAAAATAATTAATCTTGGATTTCCAACAGCACTACAAATACTCTTTGAGGTAGGTTTGTTTGTAGCTGCTGTAATGATTTCGGGTGTATTGGGGGCTTTTCCACAGGCGGCAAATCAAATCGCGATGAAATTGGCTTCAACAACTTTTATGATAGCAGTTGGAGTGGGGGTAGCAGCAACGGTTAGAATAGGTAATCAAAAAGGGCTAAAAGATTTTATAAATCTTCGAAGAATTGCCTTGTCAAATTTTTTATTAATTGCTTCGGTAATGTTTATTTTTTCAATATTATTTTTCGCTTTCCACAATATTTTACCCTATGCCTTTACCACAAATAAAGAAGTAATAGGGATTGCCTCTACCTTGTTAATTATTGCCGGTATTTTTCAATTATCCGATGGATTACAAGCGGTAATATTGGCTTCTTTAAGAGGTATTCAAGATGTATGGATGCCTTCTTTATTAACCTTTATTGCCTATTGGATAGTCGGCTTTCCGGTTTGTTATTATTTAGGTTTGTATACAGAATACAAAACACTTGGAATATGGATTGGATTGTTTTTAGGGCTTACTACGTCATCAATTTTACTATTTTTACGCTTTAATCATAAAACCAAAAAATTAATACAGAATCATCATGAAGCTACCTAAATTTATATTGGGAGATCATTCCGATTACCCCGATGATATATTTGTTGTACATACCGAATATCCTCGTTTTATCATCAATTTAAAAGATGATGAGGTAACTTGGTTTGAAGATTTAGTAAGCGAAAACGAGGAAGAATTGGCTATTGAAATGGCTAATTTAGTGGAACAAGCCGGTAAGTTTTACGATAATCAGGTGCATTTGTACGAACAGAGTTCAACAAAGTTTAGTGCCCAAAGTGATGCTGAATGACAAGTGCTGTCTGTCTTAGTATAATAAATAGTAATTTTGACAGCTAAAATAACATATCTTTACAGAATATTAAGAAGTTTTAAGCGTTGTATAGTCGAATGAAATATTGGCGTTTTTTAGTGTTTTTTATCTCTCTCACTAGCTTTTCGCAAGTAGGAGGAGAGCATGTGTACTCTTTTTTAAATTTCACTACTTCAGCGCGGCAAATGGCTTTGGGTGGCAGTGTATTAACCTTGTCGGACGATGTTAATCAAGCGTTTTGGAATCCGGCAGCTATAAATAATAGTATAGATAATCAATTTTCTTTTAATTATGTAAATTATCTGTTAGAAATTAATTATTTATCAGCAGCTTATGCCTATACCTTTAACGATCATCTCAATACTTTTCATACCGGAATTACTTATTTAAACTACGGTACTTTTATTGCTGCGGACGAAAATGGACAAGAAACCGGTACTTTTAAAGCCTACGATTTGGCTTTTTCCATAGGATATGCGTATCAGATTCCGCATTCAGATTTTTATATCGGTGCCAATGCCAAAATTATTAATTCGGTTATAGAACAATACTCTTCCTTTGGTATAGCCGGAGATTTTGGGATTTTATATTTTAGCAAAAACAGACCCTATCAATTCGCCGCAGTTATTCGTAATTTAGGGATACAACTATCTGCCTATGATCAGGTTAAGGAACCTATTCCATATCAAATTCAAGTTGGGGGTAGTTACCGTTTAGAACATGTACCTATCAAAATATATGGTACCTTAGATAATCTACAACAGTGGCAGTTAGCTTATCCCAATCCATCGGATAGTACTACAGATTTAGAAGGAAATTCTTTTGAGAATTCCCCCACATTTTTTGATAATGTAATGCGACATGTAGTAGTCGGAGCAGAACTTTTTCCTGATAAAGGCTTTTCATTGCGTATGGGTTTTAACATACAACGTGCCAAAGAATTAAAATTGAATAATGTGAGAACCTTTGCCGGATTATCCTTTGGCTTCGGGTTAAAAGTAAAGCGGATTAGATTAAATTATGCCTTTTCGAAGTTTCACCCGGTAGCCGATAGCCATTCCTTTAGTTTGGGAATTAATTTAAATTAGAAAATGAGTAAAAAGTCACTTAAAATAGCCATTGCCATTGATGGATTTTCTTCTACCGGAAAAAGCACAGTGGCTAAGCGATTAGCAAAGGAGTTAGGCTATATTTACATTGACACCGGAGCGATGTATAGAGCGGTAACGCTATATGCTATCCAACATAAGTTGATTACGGATTCCACACCGAACAAGGAACTTTTAATCAAGAAACTTAGAGAAATCAAACTCTCTTTTAAATGGAATGAAACTTTGGGCTTTGCCGAAATGTACCTCAACGGAAAAAATGTGGAAAAGGAGATTAGAGGTATGGAAGTATCAAATCTAGTAAGCCCTATTGCCGCTATTTCCGAAGTGCGTAGTTATTTAGTACGATTACAACGAGAAATGGGAGAAAAAAAAGGTGTGGTTATGGATGGTAGAGATATTGGAAGTGTGGTTTTACCGGATGCCGAACTAAAAATATTTTTGATTGCCGATCCTAAAATTAGAACAGAAAGGCGTTTGTTAGAAATGCGAGAAAAAGGAGAGAATATTGACTTTAACACCATTTATAACAACGTGTTAGAACGTGATTATATTGATAGTACTAGAGCAGACTCTCCATTGATTAAAACACCGGATGCCATAGAAATTGATGCCTCTAGAATTGACAAAGAGGAACAGTTTAATAGAGTAATGTATCTTGCCCAAAAAGCGATACAAAAAGCAAACAAAAAGTAAGGTGGTTACACCAAACGAGTTAATCTATATCTTTTCTAAAGAAACCTATAGCTACAATAAGTAAGGCTATAAGTGTAATAGGAGGTAACCCGCCTTTCCAGTTACTCGGCTCTACCCAGCCTTGAATGCCCATAAAAAATAAATGTAGGGCGGCGCCCGTAAGTATACTGTTGAGCAGTACAGTTGTAGTAAAGACTGCAAAAAGTGTATTTCCTTTTTTAATCTGGTGGTAAATCCACAAGCCTAAAAAGGAGAGGACACCAAAAAGAAGACTGAGGTTTATCAGTCCGGTAAATCCCGAATACGCATCAAAAAAGTTAGGAAAATAGTGAGGGTTTAGTAAAAGTAAACTCAAAGTGAGATGACCCAAAATAAACACATAGCTCAATCCACCAATATAATAATTCTTTTTTCGAAATAGATAAACGATAAAAAAGACCACTCCATTAATAGCCATTACTTTATTCCCTAAATATAAAGGTATATTTTGGACTGTTGTAGTGCCGAAAAAATGGTATCGAATTAAAGCATACAAAAAAGCAACACTACTAGTAATGCCAACCAATAGCCAAGGAAATTTGAGTTTGTTTTTTTGCATGATTTATGAATAAAAAAAGCCCAATCAGTTAAGAAAGGGCTTAATATGTAATGAGTTCAGGATTATATAGTTTGGTAAATTTCCTTAAATCTTTTTTGGAATTGACCTTTATAATTACGCCATTCTCTAATAAACGATAATGTTTTTTGCGAATAATCGATACGTCCTTCTGTGGTGAATTCGGTATAAATAGCATCAATATCTTCTTGAGAATACTTTTTGGTAAAATAGGTAATGGCTTCTGCTCTTATTTTTGCGGCTTCTTCGGTTATTTTTTGTCTAAATTCTGCTTGTTTTTCAGGGGCAACATTGTCAATGTTACTTTCCAAAATACGACTAAAAATAGTAGAGCCGTTATGAGCATCCATCAATTTTTCTAATTTGCTGGTAAATGCATCTTTGTCTTGTGCAAAACTTCCAACAGCTACAAATAGGGCAATAAAGGTGTAAAATAGATTTTTCATATAAAATAAATTAAAATTGGGTTATGGTGTATATCCTTTTTGATGTAATAAATCGGTGATGTTATGGTATAAATTTTTACTCCAAACTATAGAGGCTTCTTGCGAAGCATCGGACAAATTTACAACATTATTTATAAATTTCTGCGCCACTTCTTTTTCGTATAATTTATTTAGCGCAATGATTTCATTATGCGTAAAGTATTTTTTGTAAATAACCACTAAATCATCAGACAAACCTTTTAATGATTTTTGTGCCATTACATCTATTTCAATCCACTCCGATTCCGGTACATTTGCATCCTTATATTGCTCCTTAAGCATAGGAATAAGTTGACCTATAGCACTTTGATATTGCCCCATAGTTCCATTAATCTCAATAAAATGCCTTACATCATTGTCGTAGGATACGTCATTTTGAGAAAAAAGAGTAAGACTAAAGACTAAAAAGAGTATTGCAAAGAGTTGCTTCATAAAATGATCTTGTTTTAGGCAAATATAATAACAAATAGTATACCAAAAAAACATTAAGGTATATTCAAGTATTTATGCATTTGGATAGATACTTTCCATTTAGGATTTTTCATTACATAGTCGGTCAGTAAGGGTATTATTTTTTCTCGAACACTCCACTCGGGTTGTAAGTATAGTTGGCAACTAGCCGAAACCTTTGTAGCTTGTTCTTCGGCAAAAGCAAAATCTTGTTTAGATCGTATTATGACTTTAAGCTCATTTGCTTTAGGATAGATTTGAGGTACCGGTAGTTTATTCCTTTTAGGAGAAAGACATATCCAATCCCACTCACCGGTAAGTGTATCTGAACCGGAGGTCTCAATATGTAAAATAAAATGCTGTTGGTGCAGTTTTTTTGTAAGATATTCCAAATTCCATTGTAAGGGTTCTCCGCCGGTTACCACTACTGTATTGGGATATTTTAGGCAATCATCAACAATGGTGTCTGTGGCAGTAGCCGGGTGTAAAGCCGCATTCCAACTCTCTTTTACATCACACCAGTGGCAGCCTACATCACAACCACCAATTCGGATAAAATAGGCTGCCTTTCCACTATGATGCCCTTCTCCTTGTAGGGTATAAAACGATTCCATCAAGGGAAGTAGTAGTCCTTTATCCAGTTTTTCTTGTGTGGTCATACGACGGTAAGAATTAAAATAGTTGGCAAAAGTAACCAATAATTAGCAAACACAAAGCTTTACTTTTTTTCGGAAAGTTTACGTAACATTTTAGGGTAGTCACAGCTGGCAAAAATATCGTCCATTACTTCTATTAATATAGAAGAGCCTTCTTGAATTTCTTTATCAGAAATACTAAGAGGTGGAGTAATTCGTACCGCCTTTCCTTCAAATAGTAGCCAAAATAATAATAATCCTTTATCCAGTGCACTTAGAATTATTTTACTGGCTATTTCATCCGATTCCACCAGTAACGCCAACATAAGTCCTTTACCTCGTATTTCTTTTACCAAAGGATGTTGTAAGGCTTCACGTAATAATTTTTCTTTACGTTCTATATCTGACATCAAAGTTCCGGATAATACTTCTTGTAGCGTGGCCAAACCTGCTGCAGCAATTACAGGGTGTCCGCCAAAAGTTGTAATATGCCCTAGTTTAGGATGTGCTTGTAACAAATCCATATGTTTTTTTGAGGCAATAAAAGCGCCTATAGGCATACCACCACCCAATCCTTTTCCGGTAATTACAATATCAGGGGTAACATCTTGATGCATAAACTCAAAGAGTTTTCCGGTTCGTCCCATTCCGGATTGAATTTCATCTAAAATTAATAAAGCACCTACTTCTTCGCATCGTTTTTTCACCGATTTTAGATAACCTTCTCTGGGAACGATAAAGCCGGCACCTCCTTGTATCGTTTCTAAAATAACCGCCGCAGTTTTTGTCGTAATTGTTGATAGTGCTTCAACATCATTAAATGCAATAAATGTAGAACCTGGTATTAAGGGTCTAAAAGCACTTTTTGTCGCTTCATTTCCGGCAATGCTCATAGCGCCTTGCGAGTTGCCGTGGTAAGCATTTTTTGCCGCAATAATCTCAAAGCGATTAGTCACTCTTTTAGCAAGTTTTAACGCCCCTTCGGTAGCTTCTGTTCCTGAATTTGTCAAATAGACGGAATCTAATCCGGAAGGGAGGTTTTCTACTAATAGTTTCGCTAGGGCTACTTGGGGTTGCTGAATAAATTCACCATAGACCATTACGTGTGTATAGCGATCTAATTGTGCTTTTATGGCTGTAGTTACTTTTTTAGGATTATGCCCCAGTGTGTTTGCCGAAACACCGGCAATAAAATCAAGATACGATTTTCCGGAGGTATCAAATAGGTAAGAACCCTTTGCCTTAGCCACTTCCAACGCAAGAGGATGCGGTGTGGTTTGCGCTTGATATCTAAAAAAATCTTTTTTCAAAGTGATTTATTTCTGTTTAATTTCCATTTTAGTCGCCGTATCAGGTTGGGGCGATTTTTGGGTTTCTTCGTTTGGCGATTCTTTATCAGAATTAAGAATTGCTTGGTTTTGGAGCGCTTTTGCTGCGTCTTTTTCGGCTTGTTTTTGTTTGGCAATAGCGGCTTTTTTAGCATCTTCTTTAGCCTGTTTTTCGGCCTGTTTAATCGCTTTTATTAGAGCTTCATCACCGGGATCTCGTTTAAAAATATCGGCTTTGTTTAAGGGTCTTTCATCAATACGCCAAATAAAACCGGGGAGTAGTTCTTCTTCTTTGGGAAATTTTGAAGGAGGATATGTTTTTCCGTCCGGTTTGGTAATATATTTTATATTTTCTATAGCACCATCGGTAAACTTAAATTTGATATTACTACACGTAAGTTTTGTTATACCTATTAATTGGTGTTTTTCATCTCGATTGTAGTTAATCATCTGTCCGTTACCCGACACATAAATACGGCTAATGGTATCTTTTACAAACTTGGCAAATAGATTTTTCCCTTTTATTTGACTAAATCCACCGGTACTATCTTGTTTTATGACAAAAGCCTTGTGATAGACTTTTAATGAATCTAATTTATGGGTAAGGGTATTTGAGGTAAAAAAGATGCTGTCGCCGGTAATCTGATTTACATCGCTCCACATTACGGGATTGCGATACATTTTTGTAATTCCAAGCGACTCATTAGAGTAAAGCGAATCGCATTTTCCTTGTAAATTTTCTTTAAAAAATTTGACGTGATGATACGCCCGCATTATCCTGTTTTTTGGTTTTCCTGTTACCAAGAGTGTGTCTCCGTGCATATATAAAGAATCCTTTTTTACCAAAGAAATAGCGATAGGTTTTTGAATGATAAATACGGAATCTTTATTCTCAAAATATTCGGCATAGCCTCCTTTAATAACCGACTTGTTAATGGTGTCTAAAACGGTAATATGACCACTGGCCGAGGCAAATTGTCTTATTTCATCGTAATATAAGCTATCTCCTTTAATAATTCTGTCGTTATAATCGATACGTGCGTCTTTTACAAAATACGAAATTTTGGTTTTACTGTTATGGTAGCCTTTTTTACTAAAAATAGTATTGTTGTTTTTTCGGTCTAGAATGCTAGTAGCGCCATTGAAATTTGATATACCGGTATCGGTATAATATTCCAAATTATCAGAGGTTATTTGGTGATCTTTGTTGGTAATAATTACTTGAGATTGTGCTAGAAACTTGTGTTGTTCTAAATAATAATAGCCTATTTCGCTTTCCAAAGTATTACTACTGTCTCTAATGGTGGCGTGATGTTGGTAGTAGAGCATTTGTTTTGTCCTATCAAAATCCAAGGTATCTGTAGTAAGGGTCATTTTAGGGTCTTTTAGAATAACTTTTCCCCAAGATTTGGCTATTTTGGTATTGCCGTTATAGGATACAAATTTACTGGTTTGATATATTGAATCTCCTTGATTAATCAAGACGTTACCAAAGGCTTTTACAAGGTTTGCTTCTTGATAAATAAGTGCCTGACGACATTGCAAGCTTGCCCCTTCATGCTCTACAAGTACATTTCCTAATGCCACGATAGCACCCGGATATTTTTCCTCATTTTTAAAAGTATTATCCGAATGGATGATTTTTATTTTCTTTTGTTGAGAAAATAATAAGAAGGAACTTAAAAGAACTAGTAAATTTAATAAATACTTCAAAATATGAATTTTGCACAAAAATAAATAAAAAAAGATGCTAAAAACTTCCCTGTGGTTTTTTGGATAATTTTTAACAAGTTATTCAAGGTTTTGTTTGGGCCGTATGGATTTTAATAAAAGGGACCATTTCATCGATAAGTTGAGGGGCTACCGGTAAGTCAGGATTGGTATACGATGCATAATTTGCTACGATATCTCCCTTAATTTCTTTTAGAATGTGATTCATATTTTTAATAATTTTTAATGAAGCAGTAGGATTGGCTTTTTGGAGTAACCGGGCTTCTTCAACAGCTACTTGTAAATCCTTGTCACCGTTAATGATTAATATAGGAATCTGTAATTTTTTTAGTTCTAATTGAGGATTATAGTGCATCCAATCTATTAAATACGGTTGGATAGATAACCGGAAAATACTGCTTAGCATAGGATTGAAATCCGGATCTTTTTCGCCTTTTTTAAGTTTGTCTAGAGTTTGTGTAATACTTGTTTCCAGTTGTGGTGCTTGTTGTAAAAGTTGTTTCTTAAGCACCTGATCAATAGAATTTCCGGCACCACTTAAGGAGATAAATCCATCGACATTATTTTGTGCGGCAATCATCCCAATTAGGCTTCCTTGACTATGTCCTGCTATATAAATCTTAGAAAATGCGCTTTTGTTTTTAAAAAAGTTGACAACAGTCTGCGCATCTGTTATTAATTGATTAAAATGGACCTCCTCTTCTTTAAGTGTCCCTTTTTTTAGTAGCCTTACAGTATTTTTATCATAACGATAGGTCGCAATACCTTGTTGGGCAAGTGCATCTGCTAAAAATCGCAAAGAATTATTTTGGCTCAGAGAGGAATTTCCATTCCTGTCAGTTGGACCGGAACCGGCTAGTAAAATAACTAGTGGGGGTTTGTTGATGGATGTAGGTTCTAGTAAGGTGCCAAAAATACTGTCTTTGTCTTGTTTTATGTCTAATTCAGATTCTTTATACTCTTGTGCATGTAGCGTTTGAATAAAAAGGAAAAGGTAGATTAAGTACGTTTTTTTCATCACTGGATATTTGTTAAGAATCTTTTTTATCTCGTTCAATAATGGCCTTGACAATACCACGGTGTACAAAGACATTTACAACCCGCCATCCCATTTTGGCATAAGAGTTTAGTAATTCTTCAAAATCACTGTCTCGTTTAATCGGAGTTAGTTTTTGATGGATATATTTATATTCTTTCATAAGAGGAAAAATTTCTAAGGGGTAAAGATACAGATTAATTAATAGCTGTCCTATTTTACTAATGAAAGCTGAATTCTTTTTCTTTTGATATCGATATCTAACACTTTGACTTGAATCTGTTGGTGTAAGTGTACTATTTCATTGGGATCTTTAACAAAAGAATCAGATAGATTAGAGATATGAATCAAGCCACTTTCTTTAATTCCAAGCGCCACAAAACAACCAAAATTGGTAATATTGTTCACTATACCGGGTAAAATCATTCCTGTTCTTAAATCAGAAATATCTTTTACAGCAGCATCAAATTCAAACACTTTTGCTTTCTTCCTTGGATCTAAACCGGGTTTTAGTAATTCTTTTTTAATATCAGTAAGTGTGGGTAAACCCACCGTATCGCTTACAAAACTTGAAAGTACTATTTTTTCAATTTTTTCTTTATTTCCAATTAAATCGGCAATACCGCATTGTAGTTGTTTAGCCATTTGGGTTACAATGGAGTAACTTTCCGGATGAACCGCCGAGTCGTCAAGTGGATTTACACCGCCTTTTATGCGTAAAAAACCGGCACTCTGTTCAAAAGATTTAGCACCTAAACGGGGTACTTTTTTTAAAGATTCACGTGATGGAAAGGTACCTTCTTGATCTCGGTATGCTATAATACTATCGGCTAATTTTTCACCAATTCCTGAAACGGCTGTTAACAGGGGTTTACTGGCTGTATTGATATTGACACCTACCAAATTAACACAGTTAGAAACTACCTGATCTAAAGCGTCTTTTAATTTTGTTTGATCAAGATCGTGTTGGTATTGTCCCACACCTATGGATTTGGGATCAATTTTAACCAATTCGGCAAGAGGATCTTGTAAACGTCTACCAATGGAGATAGCCCCTCTTACGGTTATATCATAATTAGGAAATTCTTCTCGGGCAATTTTAGAAGCAGAATAAATAGAAGCCCCCGCCTCACTGACTACAAATACTTGAATATCACGGTCAAATCGAATACGTTTAATCAGTTGTTCGGTTTCTCTAGAAGCGGTACCGTCACCTATGGCAATAGCTTCAATTTTATAGGCATTGACCAAAGACCGGATTTTTTTGATAGCCAGACCACTATCATTTTGGGGTGGATGTGGATAAATGGTTTCATTATATTTAAAATTACCTTGACGGTCTAGGCAAACCACTTTGCAACCGGTTCTAAAACCGGGATCTATAGCCAAAACATTTTTTTCGCCAAGAGGCGCTCCCAAAAGTAATTGTTTTAAGTTTTTTGCAAAAACAGAAATGGCCGTATCAGAAGCTTTTTCTTTAGCATTTTGTAAGGCTTCATTAGATAATGCCGGTTGTAATAATCTTTTGTAGGCATCTTCAATAAAAGTATGTAGGTAAGAAGCAGTAGTAGAATTAAGCTTTATAATCCGATGGCTGATAGTACGCAAGGCGTCGTCTTTATCTATACTTACTTTAACGCGTACTACACCTTCTTTTTCGGCTCTTAATATAGCTAATAATCGATGAGAAGGACATCGGCTAAGAGGCTCTGACCAATCAAAATAATCTTTAAATTTTTGTGCTTTTTCTTCAGTAACTTTTGTTTTGATGACCTTTGAGGAAATAATAGCATTTCTCTTATAAAGAGTACGCAATTTATGGCGAACACCAATATTTTCATTAATCCATTCTGCACAGATAAAACCGGCTCCCTCAAGGGCTTCATCTTCATTTTGAATAGTGTTGTTTATATAATTAGAGGCAATATATTCAATGGTGTCGGTACGTTGTGCCATTAGCATTTTTGCAAGTGGCTCCAAACCGTTTTTACGTGCAATTTCTGCTTTGGTTTTTCTTTTTTTCTTGTAAGGTAGATACCGGTCTTCCAGTTCTTGTAAATTCTGGATATTTATTATTTGCTGTTTTAAATTTTCGTTCAAAACACCCTGTTCTTCAAGTGCTTTTAGAATACTTTCTTTTCGTTTAGTAAAAGCCTTGTATTCTTTTTCAAATTGAACAATTTTACCGATTGCAACTTCATCTAAATTACCGGTTTTTTCCTTACGATATCGTGCAATAAACGGAATGGTACAATCTTCTGCCAGTAAAGCTAAGGTGTTTTTAACACTTTGCTTAGGCAATTGAGTTTGTTGGACAATATGGTGAAGTAACTGCATATATTTTGTTTGATATTGGGATGTAAAAATACGGTATTTCTTGATTTATTTTTACCTTAGAAAAAATTAATAATCCCTCGTATCAAGTGTTATTAGTAGTGAGATAATTCCCTCCCGCTTTCCCGTGCTGAGCTTGTCGAAGTATAGCTGGTGGTATTAATAAATTATTACTTTTTTCATAAGGTACAATCTCGAGATAGTGTAGTAACCCATATGCGTTATTACCCTTATATATTTACCATAATGGTTTTAAACTTAGAGATTCAAATGTCCAATTTTTCGTATTGCCATCGTTACCAGCGAGGGTAATGATAAAAATATGTATTTTTGTGGTCTAAATATTTAGATATGAAAATAGTAAGCATTTTAGCACTATTGGTACTTGTTGTTTTTTCGTGTACAACAAAACCATTGGAATCTAAACGAAACGCAATCGGATTAAATCTTATGTTAATGGATACAACTGTAAAACCCCAAGATGATTTTTATAATTATGTTAACGGACAATGGATGAAAGAGGCAATAATTCCTGCAGATAGATCACGCTGGGGTAGTTTTGATGAATTACGAAAAAATACAGATTTAAACACGTTACAACTATTGGATAAAGCTATTAAATCAGAGGGCTATGCAAAAGGTACAGATCAACGAAAAGCTATTGATTATTATGCCTCTATTTTAGATACCCTTGCTAGGACCGAAGCAGGCATACGTCCTGTTAAACCTTATTTAGATGAGATTAATACCTTGCAATCTAAACAAGAGGTGTTGGATTTTATGGCCAAATACGAACCACTTTTAAGCTCGCCCTTTTTTGGTGTTGCCGTTCATGCTGATATGAAAAATAGTAACAAAAACGTATTGTATATCTTTCCGGCAGGATCCGGTTTGCCCGACAGAGACTATTATGTCGCTACAGATCCTGATTCTGAAAAAATTAGAGAACAATATAAGGAACATATTTCCAGAATGTTTCATTTTATTACTGATGACGCACAAGTGATTACACGTATACAAAATAATGTTATTGCCATTGAAACCCAGTTAGCCCATGCCAAATTAACCAAAGAAGAAAGGCGTAAGCCCGAAAACACGTATAATCCGATGGGAGTTCTTGAATTACAAAAATCGCTCCCGAATATTACGCTTACCAAATACCTTAAAACCTTGCGTATTGATGTGGATACTTTAATCAATTCGCAACCAAAGTACTTGCAAACCGTAGATACTATTTTTAAGGAAAATAGTCTAGAACAAATTAAAGACTATCTTACTTGGACGGTTTTTAGAGGAGCAGCCGGTAGGTTGAGTCCTGAAATTTCTGATGCCAATTGGGTGTTTTATGGAAAAACGCTAGACGGACAGAAAGAAAGACGTCCTTTAACAGAACGCGCTTTAGCTACTATAAATTGGTCTATTGGAGAAGCTGTCGGTAAACTTTATGTCGAAAAAATGTTTCCTCCTAAAGCCAAGGAAAAAGCCAAAGAAATGGTCAGCTATTTGCAAAAAGCCTATCAACAACGTATTGATCAATTACCTTGGATGAGTGACGAAACTAAGGCTAAGGCCAAAGAAAAAGTAGCAGGTTTACAGATTAAAATAGGGTATCCCGATACGTGGAAAGATTATAGTAAATTACAAATAAAAGACACAAAAGAGGGGGGAAGTTATTTTGAAAATGCTATAAATGTAAGTCGTTGGCACTTTAACGAGCAATTAGGAAAATTAAAGAAACCCGTTGATAAGACAGAGTGGGGTATGGCACCTCAAATAGTCAATGCCTATTATAACCCCTCTTATAATGAAATCGTATTTCCGGCTGCTATTTTACAGCCTCCATTTTATGATTATAGAGCAGATGAAGCCGTAAATTACGGAGGTATGGGCGCTGTTATTGGACATGAAATTTCCCATGGATTTGACGATCAGGGTGCTAAATTTAATGCAGAAGGTAATT
This sequence comes from Flavobacteriaceae bacterium, assembly GCA_024763245.1. GTDB lineage: Bacteria > Bacteroidota > Bacteroidia > Flavobacteriales > Flavobacteriaceae > DQTL01. The sequence goes on from JANTFW010000005.1 coordinate 21,491, forward strand.
TTGAAAATTGGTGGACCCAAGATGATTTTGCCGCATTTAATATTTTGGGTAAAAAATTAGCCGATCAGTTTTCTGCCCTAGAAGTCTTACCGAGTGTTTTTGTTAATGGCGAATATACGCTTGGTGAAAACATAGGAGATTTAGGAGGTGTTAACGCCGCTTTTACGGCTTTAGAACTCTATTATAAAGATCATGAAAAACCGGGTAAAATTCAAGGTTTTACACCTGAGCAACGCTACTTTATGTCATGGGCAACCATCTGGAGAACTAAATCCAGAGATGAGGCTCTAAAAAAACAGATAAAGACCGATCCACATGCACCGGGTCAAGTTCGTGCTACGCAACCTTTAAAAAATGTAGATGCTTTTTATGAGGCATTTACCATTAAAGAAGGCGATGGAATGTTTATGGATTCAAAGGAACGGGTTAAAATTTGGTAGATTTATTCGCTGCTTTTATTTCCAAGGCAGTTTAATATAGGTGGTTACCTCTTTAGTTGCTGCTGTTTCTTTGCTATACGTTAAAAGGGGTTCTAAACGCTTAAGAATCTTCTTTTGCGAGAGAACACCTGTCTTTTTGTTGACAAGTTTTCCATGAACAAAAAAGAAAAGGCTGGGGACACCCAATATTTTGTAGCGTTTCGCAATGTCTAAATTTTCAACGGCATTAAGCTGGTAAAAGTCAAATCGGTCATTATTCTCAAGTGCGGTTTTTATAAAAATAGGGTGTAGTTGCTTGCAATGTGGACAGCTGTCTGTATACACTTCAACCACAACAGGCTTTGTGCTTTTTAAGACCTTTTGCTCAAAATTTTGACTTGTAATATTCATATACTTACTTCTTTAATTGGTTTAGAAATTGAATAACCGCTTGCCAGTACTCCGGATTAGAATCATTATCGGACCAAAGTGCTTTTGACCCGTGTTTACCTTTATCTTTGGGCAAAAAGAAATACTTTTTTGAAGGAATTGTATCATAAATCGCACGCCAATTACCGTGTTCATCTTTGGCTGATGTAATAAATACGGGACAGCTTATTCTATGGGCATAGTAGGCAATAGATTTATCCTTAATACTAAAGTATTCTCCCGGCGAAAAGCTCAAAGCACCAACAATATGCGTAGGATATTTCTGTGCCAGATAAAAAATAAGTGCCGAGGAGTAGGAACTACCCCAAATAATAATACGCTCCGATTGTAAAATATGTTCGGCATAGCTAATAGCCGCTTCTAAATCGGGTAAGGCATCCAGATAATTGGTAGGAAGCCCTTTAGAAACAGCTTCTTTGTGGGTTTGGTTTATTACATTATGAATCCCTTTCCCTGAGCGTTGATCAATGGCCAGGCAGTTATACCCTAAATTGTTGAGTTTTGGTGCTATGCTTCTATATTCGCCTCTACTAAATCTAGCTTGATGAAAAAGTATAAGTAAGGGTGCATCTTTGAGCTGATTGAAATATAAATCTGCCGTAATAGTAATACTGTCTAAAGACTTAAACTGGATAACTTTATACGCTTTCTTGCTGTCATTTTGTGAAAGAATGCTAAGGCTATTTACCGTTATAAACAAGAGAAGCAAAATATTTTTTTTCATCTGTACTAGTTTTATAGGGTCTAAGTCGTGCAAATATCGTAAAACTTACGCGCTTAAGCCGTATTATTTCTAGCTAGCCCAAGTTTGAACAGATAATATTTTAAAATAGCATAATATACAATTATAGATACTGTTGTAGAAAAAAGTAGCAAAAAGTGTGGGATATCTTTTGCAAATAAAAGCTTGCCCAATAAAAGTATCGGACAAGCTTTAAGTATCTTGATTATAGAAGACTGTTGATTTATTTCATCAAATCATAACTTCGCTTGATAAAATCGGTCATCTCTTTACCGGTCAAAAGGTTCTGAGATAATTTGGCTAAATCTAAGGCTTGATTGACGTACTTCTCTTTGTTTTTCTTGGCTTTTAGAATCTTATCCATCAAAGGATTGTTTGTATTGACAATTAAGTTATACGCATCCGGAAGATTGCCCATTCCCATCATACCCCCGCCGGTTTGGCTCATTTCTTTATAGCGACGCATAAATTCAGGCTGTGTAATGATAAACGGATTTTCGCTAGAATCTAACGCTTCCATTTGTACGGTATAGGTTTCTGAAGGTACAACATCTTTAATGATGGTTTCTAGCTTAGATTTCTCGTCATCGGATAACTTAGATATTTTAGTATCTTCTTTTTTGATTAAATTATCAATAAAATCAGCATCTACACGAGCAAATTTTAATTTTTCATTTTCCGATTCCAATTTTTGAATGAGATGTGAAACTATGGGTGAATCAAGTAGTAACACTTCATAACCCTTAGTCTTTGCCGTTTCAATATAACTGTGTTGCTTTTCTTTATCGGATGCATAGAGCACGATAAGATTACCCTCTTTATCTGTTTGAAGATCCTTAATTTTATCTTTTAGTTCATCCATTGTATAGAAAGTGTCATCTACCGTAGGGTAAAGGGCAAAATTCTGCGCTTTTTTAAAGAATTTTTCTTCGGATAACATACCATATTCGATAATAATCTTGATATCCTCCCATTTCTTCTCAAAGTCCTTACGATCCTTTTTAAAGATACTAATAAGTTTATCGGCTACTTTTTTAGTAATGTAGCCGGATATTTTTTTGACGGCAGCATCCGATTGCAGATAGCTTCTGGATACATTCAAGGGAATATCCGGAGAGTCTATGACACCACGCAACATCTGCAAGAAATCAGGGACAATACCTTCTACATTATCTGTGACAAATACCTGATTTTGATACAGTTGGATTCGGTCTTTCTGAATATCGATGTTTCTAGTTATTTTAGGAAAATAAAGAATACCGGTTAAGTGGAACGGATAATCTACATTCAAATGAATGTGAAATAAAGGTTCCTCAAACTGCATAGGATATAATTCACGATAAAAAGATTGGTAATCTTCATCTTTTAACTTGGCAGGTTTTTTAGTCCAAGCCGGATTAGGATTATTGATAATATTATCAACAACAATCTTTTCTTCTTTAGCATCTTCACCTTCGCCTTCTGTTTTGGTTTCTTCACGTGTTCCAAATTTAATTGGAATAGGCATAAACCTATTGTATTTGGTCAATAATTCTGTAATTCTTTGCTCTTCTAAAAACTCTTCCGAGTCTTTGTCTATATGTAAAATAATTTCGGTGCCACGATCTTTTTTATCACTTTTTTTGATAGTGTAATTCGGGCTACCGTCACATTGCCAGTGTACGGCTTGACTTCCTTTTTTAAAGGATTTTGTGATTATTTCGACATTATCGGATACCATAAACGAAGAGTAGAATCCTAGACCAAAATGACCTATAATACCACTATCTTCAATCTTATCTTTGTATTTTTCAACAAATTCTTCTGCACCGGAAAAAGCAATTTCATTAATGTATTTTTTTATTTCTTCTTCGGTCATCCCAATACCCTGATCAATAATATGTAGTGTTTTTTTCTTTTTATCGATTTTTACCTCAATAATTGGAGCGCCATATTCGCCTTTAGCTTCCCCAATACTAAATAAATGTTTTAATTTTAGGGTAGCGTCTGTTGCATTTGATATTAATTCACGTAAGAAAATTTCGTGATCTGAGTATAAAAACCTCTTGATGATTGGGAAAATATTTTCCGTTGAAATATTGATAGTTCCTTTTGACATGTTATATTATTTTAATTGTTTTGGTGTTAAATAAATTTACAAGCTTTGCTAGTCAAAAAAAATACCAAAGGAATAATAATGACAAGATGACAGTTTTAACCGTGTCAACATATTTAAATGTATGGTATAGTCTAGGGAAGCTATTTTTATAAGTGCAATTTGTCATTTCTACTGTAGTGCAGAACACAGTAGAGTAAAGTGGAGAGCTATAAAGTCCTTGTGATTTATTTTGTAGATTTCTCACTCCTGTTGCGTCAGTATTTGATTTATAAATCGAACTAATTAGCACAATTTTCTATCTTTACTTATTAAAGATGATGAGTATGAATAAAAAAGTAAAAATAATAAACGGTTATAAGCACCTCCCGTATCAGGTAGCAGAATTATCTAATGAAGAGGCATTTGCACAAGCACAATCATTTTTTCGAGTAATGAACAAAAGGCGTTCTGTTAGAAGTTTTTCTTCTAAAGGGGTTCCTTTAGACTTGATAAAAGAATGTATACGAACGGCCGGTACTGCACCATCTGGTGCCCATAAACAACCTTGGACGTTTTGTCTGGTAGCCAATAAAACGATCAAACATCAGATAAGAGTTGCTGCAGAAACCGAAGAACGAAAATCCTATGAAGAACGTATGAGTGCCAGTTGGTTAAAAGATCTGGGGCCTATGGCAACCGATGCGTCAAAACCCTTTTTGGAAACAGCGCCCTATTTAGTTGTCGTTTTTAAAAAGTTGTTTGATTATGATGAGCAAGGGAATAAACATCAAAATTACTATGTTAATGAGTCAGTAGGTATTGCCGTAGGGATGTTAATAGCGGCTATACAAAATGCAGGATTAGTTACATTAACCCATACACCAAGCCCGATGCGTTTTCTTGAAAAAATCTTAAAAAGACCTGATAATGAACGCGCTTTTCTACTTTTACCCATTGGATACCCAGCTTCGGATTGTTATGTACCGGATCTAAAAAGAAAAAGATGGGATGAAATGGCTGAGGTTTACTAAACGTGTTAGCCTATCAAAATTTATTATTCATAGCATAATTTTTTTTATTTTCTTATCTTTGGAAACTGAAAGATTTTTTTCAGTAGTTACAAGATTTTTATAACCAATAATTAAATACTATATGTATAGCTCTAAAATAACAGGAATGGGATTTTATGTCCCTGATAATGTGGTAACCAATGATGATTTGTCTAAAATGATGGATACCAACGATGAATGGATTCAAGAACGTACAGGAATAAAAGAACGTCGTTGGATAAAAGAGGGTAGTGGAGATACAGCTGCTGTTATGGGAGCTAAAGCTGCTAAAATTGCTATAGAACGTGCCGGGTTGATCAAGGATGATATAGATTTTATTGTCTTTGCAAGTTTAAGTCCGGATTATTACTTTCCCGGAGGAGGTGTACAGATACAAGATTTATTAGAAATGCCCACCGTTGGTGCTCTAGATGTTCGTAATCAATGTACCGGTTTTGTTTATTCTATGTCGGTAGCCGATCAATTTATTAAAACAGGAATGTATAAAAATGTCTTGGTCATAGGAGCAGAATTTCATTCCAAAGGGCTTGATAAAACAACACGTGGAAGAACCGTTGCTGTCTTATTTGGTGATGGTGCCGGTGCCGTTGTGCTTTCTAGAAATGAAGAAGCCGGAAAAGGGGTATTATCGACCCACTTACATTCGCAGGGTAAGTTTGCTAAAGAATTATCCGTATTAACACCCAGTATTCAAAAATGGGTACCCGCCTTAATGGAAGATCCTGATGATTTATCGTATTATCCGTATATGAATGGTCAGTTGGTTTTTAAACATGCTGTAGTTCGTTTTTCCGAGGCTATTGAAGAAGGTTTAACGGCGAATAACCTAACCAAGGAAGATATCGATATGTTTATTCCACATCAAGCTAATTTACGGATATCACAATTTGTCCAACGACGGTTTAAACTATCGGATGACCAAGTTTACAATAACATTATGTATTATGGTAATACAACGGCAGCCTCAATCCCCATTGCCCTTTGTGAAGCTTGGGAAAAGGGAAAAATTAAAGAGGGCGATCTGGTAGTAATTGCTGCTTTTGGTAGTGGATTTACTTGGGGTAGTATTGTAATGCGTTGGTAGAGTTTATCATAATTCAAACTAATTTATTAATCTAATATAAATGCTTTGGCTATATAAGTATAACGCTTGAATTGTTTATAACCTGAGTTTGACCTAAGCTTTGCTCACAGTTTCAGATAATTAGCCCATAGGCCATCCAAATTTATGAGAACTATCTGGATAATTTGAATGAATTTGGGGCAGTATATGGGCTAATTATCGAAATCTACTATTAAGAAAAGCCAATAATACAGCATCTTTTCACTAAAAACTATTTGCAATAACTAGTAATAACTACTTGATTTTTAGCAAAAATCTACTGCATTATTGACTTTCTGTGAGATAAATCTTAGGTCGAACTCAGGTTTATAGAAAAAAAATCACGTAAAAACACGAATTATTATGAATTATGATAATGTGATAGATTTTTTTCGTTTTCTTTGCCTAATAAAGTCCATTACAAGGTGTTTTTATCATTACATTTTTATGCACTAATCCGACCTCTAATTCATTATGGGTTTCATTTTATACTACCTTTTTTTATAGCTTGGATTTTTTATAAAAAACGTTGGAAAAAAGTTGGCTTATTAATGATGGCGACTATTATTGTTGATGTAGATCATTTGATGGCATCGCCTGTTTTTGATCCGAATAGATGTAGTATTAATTTTCATCCGTTGCATACGTTTTATGCCATTGTTGTTTATTTTGTTTTTCTGTTTTTTCCGAAAACCAGAATAATTGGTATAGGTTTATTGCTCCATATGTTTACAGATGCCCTAGATTGTTTATGGTTATAAATTTGTGTAATAAGGTATGAAAGTAGCCATAATAGGAGGGGGAGCTGCCGGTTTTTTTGCGGCAATAACAGCAAAAGAAAACTATCCCGAAGCTGAGCTTGTGATTTTTGAAAAATCTCAAAACGTTTTACGTAAAGTAAAAATTTCTGGAGGTGGACGTTGTAATCTTACTAATGCCATTACTCCTATAAAAGCATTTGCAAAAGCCTATCCTCGTGGAGAGATGCAATTGCGCAAAGCCTTTGGCCGCTTTAGTAATACAGATGCATTAAACTGGTTCGAAAAAAGAGGGGTCATTTTATATACCCAAAATGATAATTGTGTTTTCCCTGCATCACAAAATTCACAAACAATTATTGATTGTTTTATGCGAGAAACATCACGTTTGGGTGTTTCTCTTAAGTTGGGCGCTTTTGTAAAAGAGATTGTCCCGATTGATAAAAAATTACGTGTTATATATGATCACAAGGATGAAATTTTTGATAAAGTAGTCGTTACAACAGGCGGTAGCCCCAAAAGAAAAGGTTTAGAATGGTTAGCACTGCTGGGACATTCTATTAGCCATCCGGTTCCGTCTCTTTTTACCTTTAATATGCCTTCGGAATCTATTGTAAAACTTATGGGTATTGTGGTAGAAAATGCCCGGGTTAAGATTATAGGGACAAACCTGCAAAGTAAAGGTGCCTTACTGATTACACATTGGGGAATGAGTGGTCCGGCTGTACTAAAACTCTCGGCATTTGGAGCGAGAATATTAAGTGAAAAAGCCTATAATTTTGAGATTTCGGTCAATTGGATTGATGAAAAAAACAATGAGGAGGTAAAGGGCTATTTATCAAAAATAATGCAAGAGAACCCCAAGAAGAAATTAGGAAATATTCGTCCCTATAATTTACAAACACGATTATGGTATTATCTCGTTGAAAAACTAGGTTTGTCTGTTGAAAAAAAATGGGGTGAATTGGGCAAAAAACAACACAATCAATTGGTTACTGTTATGACTAATGATTTATACACCATACAAGGAAAAACAACTTTTAAAGAAGAGTTTGTTACTTGTGGTGGTGTTGATTTAAATGAGATTGATTTTAAAACGATGCAAAGCAAACTAATCCCAAACCTCTATTTTGCAGGAGAAGTGCTGGATATTGACGGAATAACCGGTGGTTATAATTTTCAAGCGGCTTGGACAACAGCTTATATTGCTGGACAACTGCAATAAATTTTTTCTAACTAGTAACAATTGTATTAAACCTTTGTCATTTGTAGTAATTTTAAGATGGTATTCCAATTTCGTGTTGTGGCTTGTACGTTTAGGTTTTTTTCGAAAAAATTAGTACTTAGTTTAGATTGATGATATTTCCCTTTGCACCACAGGAATACATTTTTATGGTCAATTTTAAATTGATCGGGTTCAAAATTATAGCTAAGGATTTTGTCGATAGATTCTTGTTTTGGTTTCTCTTTTAGTAGTGTTAGGTGTAATTGCTTTGTGTCGTTTACTTCACTTAGAAAAGGATTTTTGGCAACGGCATTTTGTAAATCGGTAGCCTTAAGAATAATTATTGGAATCTGAAATCCGTAGTTTTCAGCTATTGTTTTCTCTAATTCCTTTTCCAATTCCGTGGGATGTTTTTCAGACTTAAAAATGAGATTTCCACTTTGGATGTAGGTGTGTACATCTTTTAACCCCATTTTTTTGCACAATAATTTTAAGTCATTCATTAAAATTTTCCGTTTTCCACCAACATTTATTCCTCTTAAAATGGCTATTTTAGTATTCATTTTAGTTTGTTTTATAGATTGTTATACTAGAATTCTCCAAATTTGAGCTATCAAAAAGGTAACAATAAAACCTGTAATGATTGGAAGTATTGTTGCGACAAGTGTCCATTTAAGACTGTTTGTTTCTTTATAAATGGTATAAATTGTTGTACTACAAGGATTGTGTAATAGGCTAAACAACATTACATTTACAGCGGTTAGTAATGTCCAACCACCAGCCTTTAGAATATCTGCTGTAGCAGTTACAGAGTTTAATTCAAATAGTACGCCGTCACCTGCTCCAGCGTGAATACCTGTAACCATAACGGTAAGCATGAGTATAGTAGGTATTACAATTTCATTCGCTGGAATGGCTACAATATAAGCTACTAAAATAACACCGTTTAAACCTAATAAAAAACCAAAACCATCTAATGCATGTATGCTCCAAGCGGCTATACTTTCGTTACCAATACTAATATTAGAAATAAGCCAGATAACGGCGCCAGCAGGTGCTGCAAACACGATGGCTCTCCATAAAACGATAAGGGTTCTATCTATTAACGAGGTATATATAGTTTTCCAAAAAACTGGAGGTCTGTAGGGAGGCAATTCTAAATTAAAAGTAGAAATTTCTCCTTTTAACAGTGTTTTGGATAAGCCCCAAGAAAAGAAAAACATAAAAAATATACCCAATACAGCAATACCAATAACTGCTGTAAGTGATGCAAAACTTGACAAGGATTGGGGAACTACTGCGCCAATAAATAGGGTAGCTAACAATATTTGTGTAGGCCAACGACCGTTGCAAAGCGAAAAATTATTGGTAATAATAGCGATTAATCGTTCTCTGGGGCTATCGATAATTCGTGTAGCAACAACACCTGCAGCATTGCAACCAAAACCCATACTCATAGTAAGGGCTTGTTTGCCGTGTGCTCCCGATTTTTTAAATAAACTATCCATATTAAAAGCAACTCTCGGTAAGTAACCAAAATCTTCTAACAAGGTAAATAATGGAAAAAAGATAGCCATTGGGGGCAACATCACTGCAATAACCCAAGCTACAGCCAAATACACACCATCAAACAAAAAGCCATTTAACCACCAAGGAAAACCAATGTTTGTTCCTAAATTCTTTAAGAACGGATGAACCGTGTCTAAAAGCAAAGCCGATAACATAGAGGACGGATAATTCGCACCGACAATGGTTAGCCACAACACCACACTTAAAATTAAAAGCATAATGGGAAAGCCCCAAATTCTACTCGTTACAATTTTATCTATTTTAGCATCTAATCTAAATTTTGATTTTTGATTGTCTTTTGTAACCGAATCTTCTACAATTTTGGCTGCATCAGTATAAATGCTTTCTGCTAAATTATCGTGAAAATCATCACCAATTTGCCAGCGCAAATCTTCTGCTAAAGCTATGATATTTTCTATGTTCTTAGTATTCATTACTTACAAATTTGCCTGATTTTAATGCTTCTATTATTTGAGTGTCTCCCTCAAGTAATCTAAACGCAATCCATCGGCTATTTGAGATATTTGGAAATTCTTTTTCAATGGTTTCGCTTAATTCGTTTACCGATTTTTCTATATTTTTAGGAATATTTTTTATTCTGTGCGGTTTGCATTGTATTTTTCCATTTGCCAATTCGCTAATGGTTTGAATGAGTTCTGGTATTCCTTTTTGAAATCGTGCACTAGTTGGTACGACTGGTATACCAAGGTCTTTAGCTAGAATTCGAGTATCAATTTTGATATTATTTCTGTCAGCTTCATCCATTAAATTAAGGCATAAAACAGCTTTGCCAGTAATTTCTAAGATTTGTAAAACCAAGTTTAAGTTTCGTTCTAATCGACTGGCATCTACAACAATTATGGTTACCGTTGGTTTGCCAAAAAGAATAAAATCTCTTGCAACTTCTTCATCCTCGGAGGTAGATAAAAGCGAATAGGTACCGGGTAAATCTACCAATTTGTATTTTTGATTGTTGTACACATAAGCACCTTCTGCTCTTGTGACCGTTTTTCCCGGCCAATTTCCTGTGTGTTGTCGTAAGCCTGTCAATGCATTAAATACGGTACTCTTTCCGGTGTTAGGGTTTCCTGCAAGAGCAAGTATAAAATCAAAATCCTCTGTTTTTACACCCAGTTTTTTTAATCCGTCTGCATTAAAATGTGTACAGGTTTCGCAAGCTGTTTTTGTTTTATTTTCCATCATCACATTTTTTAATTAAAATTTTAGCAGCTTGATCTTTTCTCAATGCTATTGCCGTTCCTTTTATTAAATAGGCTTTTGGATCGCCTAAAGGATTTAATAAATCAATTTCAATTTTTGCACCTTTTACAAAACCTAAATCCAATAAACGTCTTCGGTTTTCTCCTCTACATTCTTTAGATAGACCTACAATTATTGCCTTTTTATGGAGTTGTAAACTAGATAAACGGGCAATGTTTTCTTCATGAATTTCTTCTTTATGTAATACAGAAACGGTAATATTTCCTGCAACAATAGGAGCTAAAATAAATTGTTCGCCCTCAGCATGAAACACAATACGTGTAGTGTTGTTTTCAATAACTTTGATGGTAGAATAGAGATGTATATTTTCTGCTAGAATCTGTTTGTAAATAATTTTCGGTTCATCTTCGATATGAATAATTCTACCCATGGTATTTTCTTTTAATGAAGATAATGGAATACCTTTTTTTAAGGCAATTTTACCTTTGCTTGTAGGTATGGGATCCCCGTGTGGGTCATATATTGGATTTCCTAAAAGACTGGAGAGTTTATTAATTTCCGAAGTATTTAGCTCATGTTCTTTTTGCTCTGCACGTTCGTGCCATTCTGTTTTTTTTAAACCCGTTTTTTCGGATAAATATTTTTCCCATAACCGATGTGCTCTTATTATTTGTAATGCATATTCGCTTCCTTTGGGTGTTAGTTTATAAGAATCTTTTTCTAAAAAAATTAAATCACGGTCTATCATTTTATTTAGACTTTCAATAATTAATGTATTGGAAAAGTGTAAAGCATTTGTTAAAGCATTGGTAGTGATAGAATTGTTAGATTCTTGATTGTGATATAAGAATTTTAATATATCTTCAATTATGGTTTTATCTTTTTGGCGGTAAAGATTTTTAAAAAAAAAGAATACTCCTTTTTTAGGTCTAAAAACAAAAAAAAGCAGAAGGCTAATTCCAAAAAATAGAACGAGTGCTGTTATTGGATTGTAGTTCATCTTTTTAAGTATAAATTCTTAGTTACATTTTCAGAAATACGGAATTGATCTTTGTTTGTTTCTATGACCATTGAATTATCAAAATCTTCTTTCTCGATGACCTTTATTTTTGTCCCAATACTTAGGTTATTTTTGTTTAAAAATTTTAAGAAGGTATCCGAATCATTTTTTACTTCAACAAAAACGCCTTTTTCGCCAATTTGGAATTGATTGAGGCAAATGGTTTTCGTCGTTTTAAAATTTCCATGTTTATTTGGAATGGGCTCTCCGTGTGGATCAACCGTGGGAAAATCTAGAAAGGCATCTAAATGATTGGTTAATTTATCGGATTGAATATGTTCTAATTGTTCGGCTACTTCATGAACTTCATCCCAACTAAAATTAAGTTTTTTTACTAAAAAAGTTTCCCAAAGGCGATGTTTTCTTATTATAGAAAGCGCTACTTTAGTTCCTTTGGGGTTCAGTTTAACACCTTTATATTTTTGATAGGTAAGAAGCTCCTTTTTTGCTAGTTTTTTGAGCATATCTGTTACAGAAGATGCTTTTGTTTCAATCTTTTTTGCAATCAGATTGGTGTTTACATCGGATTGGAACTTTTGCTCCAGGCTATAGATTTCTTTGATATAATTCTCCTCTGACTTAGATAACATAAAAAAATATTTTACGCAAAATAGTAAAATATTTTTAGGTATATCTAAAAATAATGATATTTTTATTAGCTAAAAGGGTTTTGTTTAATAACTTGAGTAGGAGTAATCTTAATATCCCTATGGGCAATCCCTTTTAAATTTAAAATTTAGGCTCTTTGTTATGCCCTTATTCTTTCATTTTTCTTTGCATAGATCCATGCGCCGATTCCTAAAGTAACATATAGGATGATTATGGCAATCATCTGTTCCCATTTGGTAGTAAATTCGTAATATAAAATGAGTACACCACCAACACTTAACCCAAAAATAGACAAAGCAGTAAGAAAGGTTGAAGAATTGGTTTTTTCTCGTATTTTATAGTTAGCAACTGCCATTAATAACGATACCAAAAGAAAAGTAATACTCCCAAATTCGAGTATTAATTCAAGACCGCCAATTACAATTAGTAAGCTTGCCATTATTGCCATTCCAATGATGGCATTTTGTGGGATATTATTTTTTCTGATAGAGAGCCAACTGGGAAAATAGCCATCTTTAGCTACCACAGACATTTGTCTTGAAGAGCCAAATACTGTTCCACTAATGGCACTGCTTGTTGCTAAAATTGCTCCAAAAATTACAAGATTGGTTCCTAAACTTCCAAGGATATTTCCTGCTCCAGCGGCAAGTGCATATTCTTTGTTTTTTATTATTTCTTCTGTCGGAATGGCAAATAATGCACCTACTGAAATTATTACGTAAATCAATATAGCTAAACTAATTGCAGCATAGATTGCCCTTGGAATGTTTTTTTGGGGATTGGTCATTTCACTCACAGCATTTATGACCAACTGAAATCCTTCGTAGGCCACAAATGTTAATGAGGCTACAATCAGTATCGAGAAAACACCTGAATTTTCAGCATCTAATGTCATATTCTTGATAAATGTTCCAAAATCGGTAGTTCCATGTTGAATTAATACCACTGAAATCATGGTTAACACTATTAGTTTTGTATAAACCATTAAATCTTCAATTTTCCCCATCCCATTTACACTCCAAATATTTATCAAAGTAAAAATTCCAATTACTCCTATGGCAATTGCTTTTCTAATCCAAATATTATCAGCAAAATCAGTACTGCTAATAGCATAAGATGAAAAGGTATAGGAATACAAAGCTAAAGTACTGATGTAACCGAAGATGATAAACCAACCAATTGCTGATGCAGAAAAATGTGAATTTGGATATGTTCTTTTATAAAAGGAATACGTTGCCCCTTCATCTTGATAATACAATCCTAATTTCACATAAGAATAAGCCGCTAATGAAGCGATTAACCCACCAATTATAATGGCAATCGGTGTTAAATTCCCAATCATTGAAACCGAGATACCCAGTATGGTAAAAATTCCACCACCTACCATTCCACCTAAAGCAATGGCTATTAATTCTGCTAACCCTAAATTTTTATTCCTTTTTCTATGTAGTGTCATTCTTCTATCTTCGAGTTTATATAATAACCTACTTGTAAACAAGATATAATACGAAAAGCTATCATAAAAAAATAGATTATTCAGAATTCTATAAGGTATATTACGTAATTAACTAGTAAAAACTCGGTTAAAAATACAGTTTTTTACAATATTTACTAACCCCGAAGAACTGCCCCAAACTGCTTTTCAAAAGTTAGCTGCAATTTGTTCATGACTTTGCCAATTACTTTGTCGTTTAAGGTCTTGTGTTCGTCTCTAAGGACAAAGGATAGGGCGTATGATTTTTTGCCTTCCGGGAGATTTTTACCTTCATAAACATCAAACAAGTCCACATCTGTTAATAATTTACGTTCTGTTTGAAAAGCGGCGGTAAACAAATCGGAAAACAGTACATTTTTATCCAACAACAAAGCCAAATCTCTTTTTACACTGGGATATTTAGGAAGGGATTTCACTTTCATCGTATAGTTAGCCGCTTTGTTAAATAGATTTTGGACGGCAATATCGGCATAAAGTACTTCTTGTTTAATGCCAAAACTCTTTAGAATTGCACGTTTAACAACCCCTATATCTGCAATTTTTGTTTTACCATCGAATAGTGCTATACCTTCAGAAAAATGAGAGCTCTTTGTGGGTTTTGTGCGTAGTTTAGGGATACCTACTTTACTGACTAAAGCACTAAGAACACCTTTTAAATAGAAGAAATCAGCTTTTTGATCGGTGATTTTCCAATTGCTCTTATGCTGATTTCCGGTTACAAATAAGACGAGGTGCTTATCTTCTTGGTAGCCGCTTTCATATTTGTGATAGGTTTTACCAAATTCAAAAAATTTCAGGTTATTCTGTTGCCGGTTTATATTATAGACAATGCTCTCTAATCCACTAAATAACATAGATTGGCGCATCGCTTCTAAATCGGCACTTAGCGGATTAAGCATTACTACAGAATGTTCTTCACGTAAACTCTCCTCATTACGGGCGTAATCCGGTTTGGTCAAAGAGTTAGCCATAGTTTCGTAAAAACCTTGAGAAACCAATTGATTGGCTAACAAATTTTCATACTTCTCTTTGTCAAATTCTGTAAATGAAATCGAGGTATTAAGTTTATGTGAATATTCTATGTTATTATATCCGTAAACACGTAGTATTTCTTCTATTATATCGGCCTCACGCTGTACATCTACACGATAGGAGGGAACAGTCAATCCTAGATTATGATCAGTTTCGCTGTTAATTTTAATATCTAAAGAAGCTAAAATATTTTTAATAACATCTTTTGGTAATTTTTCGCCAACAAGTCGATTGATATTATTATAACTTACCACTACTTCAAAATCTTGTATTTTACCGGGATAATACTCTTGAATATCCGAAGAAATCTGTCCACCGGAAGTTTCAACAATCAATAAAGCTGCTCTTTTTAACGCATATTTTACAAAGTTAATATCAATACCTCTCTCAAACCTAAAAGATGCATCGGTGTTTAAGCCATGTCGTTTGGCTGTTTTACGTATTGCAACCGGATTAAAATAGGCGCTTTCTAAAAAGATACTGGTAGTTTCGTCTGTTACTCCCGAGTGTAATCCTCCGAAAACACCACCTATACATAACGGATTTTCGTCGGCATCACAAATCATAATATCCTCTGGATGTAGACTACGTTCTACTTCATCTAAAGTCGTGAATTTTGTCCCTGCTTTAAGGGTTTTAACTACAATTTTGTTCCCTTTAATTTTTGTGGCATCAAAGGCATGTAGAGGTTGCCCTAACTCATGTAACACATAATTGGTAACATCTACAACGTTATTCTTAGGAGCTATCCCTATAGATTTAAGTCTGTTTTGTAACCATTTAGGAGATTCTTTAACGGTAATGTTAGAAATAGTAAGACCATCATATCTGGGGACCAGATTTTTATCTTCTATGTCTATGGCTATTTTGAGTGTGCGAGCATCTACATGAAAATCACTAACTGAAGGTGAGATTAATTCTAAATTAATCCCTTTTTGCATCAATCCGGCTTTGAGATCACGCGCCACGCCATAATGGCTCATTGCATCAGCTCTATTAGGAGTTAAACCAATTTCGAAAACTTGGTCGGTCTCAATTTCATAAATGTTGGCAACTTTTTCTCCGGCTTTTACTTGTTTGTCTAAAACTAAAATACCCTCGTGGCTGTTTCCCAGACCTAATTCATCTTCGGCACAAATCATTCCAAAACTGTCTTCGCCTCTAATTTTACCTTTTTTTATGGGAAATTCTTTTCCATTAGAATCGTATAGTATCGTCCCAACCGTAGCAACGGGTACCTTTTGGCCTGCGGCTACATTAGGTGCGCCACAAACAATCTGAACCGGATTTCCATCTCCTAAATCAACAGTTGTTAAACTTAATTTATCGGCATTAGGATGTTTGATACAGGTTAAAACCTCACCCACAATAACACCTTGTAAACTACCTTTTACAGATTCGATGGTTTCAATACCTTCGACCTCCAGTCCTAAATCAGTAAGTAATTCTCCTGTTTTTTCTGCTTCCCAATCTGTATTGATAAATTGTTTTAACCAGTTGTATGCAATCTTCATAAATTTGGATATTTTTTAGAAGCGCAAAGATAATACTTTAATCGCAGTTAAAAAATCGTATTTTTGACCTAATTTTAAATTACTAAAAAAAGATTTGTATTTCTGTGTATTTTATTGATGTTATATTGCCCTTACCGCTTCAACGTCTTTTTACCTATAAAATAAATAGGGCAGAGGCCGATTTCTTACAAATAGGAATGCGTGTTGCTGTACCATTTGGTAAAAGTAAAATCTACACGGGAATTGTATATCAAATACACCAGAATTCTCCAAAGGCGTATGACGCTAAGGATATTCATCAGATTTTAGATAAAGCACCATTGGTGAGCAAGGCACAATTAACCCATTGGGAGTGGATTGCCGATTACTATATGTGTTCTTTAGGCGAAGTCCTGCGTGCGGGTTTGCCCTCTGCATTTTTGTTACAGAGTGAAACACGAGTTGTACTCAATCAAAAATTTGAAGACGAAAGCCTTTTAGATGATAAAGAGTTTTTAATTTTTGAAGCGCTACAGTATCAATCTATCCTTACAATTGATAAGATTAGTGCTATTTTGTCGCGTAAAACCGTTTTGCCAATCATTAAAGGATTGTTGAATAAAGGCGTGATACAGGTACACGAAGTTTTATATGAAAAATATATCCCAAAAGTTGTTAAATATATTCGTTTGTCTAAGCCTTGGGCATCAGAAGATCAATTACAAGAGCTGCTAGAAAAATTGCAAAGGGCTCCGAGACAAAAGGAGGTGGTTTTACAATATTTCCAAGCCAAAGCTATTACCGGTAAACCTGTTGCTTTTTCGGCTTTTGTAAAAGAATATCATTTGAGTAGTGCTGCTGTTAAATCTCTGGTCGAAAAGGGTATTTTCGAGTGGTATACTTTGCAGGAGGATCGTGTAAAAATGAATCAATCAAGCAAGGAAATTCCCAAACTTAGCGATTTACAAGAGGAAGCTTTAGGAAAAATTGAATCCGAATTTAAACAAAAAGAGGTGTGTTTGCTCTATGGAGTTACGGGAAGTGGTAAAACGGAAATTTATACGCATCTAATCCAAAAAGTATTGCAACAAGGTCGGCAAGTTTTATATCTCGTTCCAGAAATTGCCTTGACCACACAATTGATAAACCGTCTTGAATTTTTCTTTGGCGAGCAGATTGCTGTTTTTCATTCGCGTTATTCTATGAATGAACGTATTGAAGCTTGGCAAAATATTTTACAAAATAAAAAAAAGGCACAGTTGATTGTTGGTGCAAGATCTGCCTTGTTTTTGCCCTTTGCTAATTTAGGATTAGTTATTATTGATGAGGAACACGAAACATCATATAAACAAATGAGTCCTGCACCACGGTATCATGCGCGTGATGCAGCTATCGTGTTGGCCAGACAAATGCAAGCTAAAGTAGTATTGGGAACAGCAACACCTAGTATTGAATCGTATCAAAATGTAATTGGACATAAATTTGCGATGGTTGAGCTTCCCGAACGATATGGAAAAAGTCTTCTGCCGGAGGTAGCACTTATTAATCTGTCTGAAACCTATAAGCGAAAACAAATGAAAGGGCATTTCTCTGAAATGTTACTGGAAAGTATTCAAGAATCACTGGTAAATAAAGAACAAGTTATCCTTTTTCAAAACAGACGCGGTTTTTCTCCAATGGTAGAATGTACGAGTTGTGGTATATCACCCCAATGTCCAAATTGTGATGTTAGTTTAACTTACCATAAGTTTACCGATGAACTACGATGTCATTATTGTGGATTTACTGCACCTATGCCTCAGTTATGTCCAGCTTGTAAAAACCCTACTTTAGATACCATAGGTTTTGGAACAGAGCAGTTGGAATTAGAAGTAAAAGAACTTTTCCCCAAAGCTAAGGTGGCTCGTATGGATTTTGATACGACAAGAGGAAAATACAGCTATCATCGTATTATCAGTGCTTTTCAAGCACAAGAAATTGATATTTTGGTAGGCACTCAAATGCTGTCTAAGGGCTTGGATTTTTCTAATGTTGCATTGGTTGGGGTTATGAATGCCGATACCATGCTTAATTACCCTGATTTTAGAGCCCATGAACGCAGTTTTCAAATGTTAGTGCAAGTGTCGGGTAGGGCAGGTAGATCCGATAAAAGAGGCAAGGTACTTATACAGACTTTTAATCCGTATCATCAAATATTACAACAAGTTACCCTTAATGATTATCAGTCAATGTTCAACGAACAAATGCAAGAGCGTTGGCAATATAAATATCCACCCTATTACAGGTTGATAAAAATACAATTGTCACATGCCGATTACCAGCGAGTTAATTCGGCAGCAGATTGGCTAGGTCAGTCCTTAAAAAATTATTTTAATGAATGGGTGTTAGGCCCTTCTTCTCCTGCAATAGGGCGTATTCGTAATAAATACATCAAAGATATTATGATTAAAATACCCCCGGAATTATCTATTCGAAAAGTTAAAAAACAAGTACAACAAGTTAAGAATCATTTTCAATCAATTGCCCCTTATCGTAGTATTCGTTTTAGTATTGATGTGGATACTTATTAAAAGAACATTATTTTTTAATTTCAACGTTCGAGAAAAGTTGATTCTGCGGTATCTATTGTTTGTAAGGACTTAAATTTTTTGCAAAAAAAGAAGCATGGTAAAGTATAGCCTTTACTATGTGTTTTTATATGGTTTTATAAAGGATTTAATATGCCAGTTAGGGTGCTAAATAACTAAAAGGAGGGTAGGGAATATTACGCAGAATAAAAAAAAGGACAACTATGATAAAAATAACCCATGGAGCTTTAGATTTATCCAAGATGCTATGGTAAGTCGTTCCTAAAAAGTGATTACTGATAGCGATACTATAATGAAGGAAAACGACTAGCAGTGCCGGTAAAAACAGAATATTACTACTAAAAACACCGGGGATATCCAAGTGCAATAAGGCGTGAGTAGCTCTTTGACTGCCACAGCCGGGACAATAAATACCCGTTGTAGCATACAACGGGCATTTCGGAAATAATAAATTATTTATCGGGTCGTATTCAAAATAAACAGCACCCAAAATAAGTACTCCTATAAAAGCAAATATAAATTTTAAATAGCTTTTATTCAATGTTGTACTTTTTTACTGATTGAAAGTGGCAAATAGAGTGGTACCCATTATTGCAAAGTAAGCAACCAGAACAACAAGACCAACGATAAGACCCCACATCATAAATTGTTTGGCTTGTTTAGAGGCTTGTTCTGCTCCGGCATAATCTCCCGCATCGTATTTAGAATTTACTTGAGCAGCAAAAACAATTCCAACAACACCTAGCGGTAAACAACAAAAAATGGTTACTAAAATAGATTCTACTAAATAATTTTTTGGTTTAACACCTGGATTAGAAGGTTGTACGACTTCAGGATTAATTTGATCAGACATAGTATAATAAAATTTGGTTAATAAGGTCAAAGGTACAAAAATGTACAGTTGAATTGACTTTATTTTTAAGTAACTTTATTAAAAAATTTTCAACGAAAACGTTATAGCTATATACATTCTTCATAAATATTATTCAAGGATGATTTTTTTTAATAAAAATACAATTTTGTTTTAATAGAATATTGTAATTTTGTAGGCTTTTAAAGATAAAAGCTAAGATTTGAATTATTATTAAATTATTAAATATGAAAAAATTTCCAAAATTGATTCTAGATGGTAATGAAGCGGTAGCACGTATTGCTCATAAAACCAATGAGGTTTGTGCGATTTATCCCATTACTCCTTCATCGCCTATGGGGGAACATGCCGAAGCATACAGCGCGAAACATATGACCAATATATATGGTGATATTCCTAACGTAGTGGAGATGCAAAGTGAAGGTGGTGCTGCAGGTGCGGTTCATGGTGGTTTGCAAGGTGGTGCTTTAACCACAACCTTTACAGCTTCACAAGGTTTATTATTGATGATTCCTAATATGTACAAAATAGCCGGTGAATTATTACCTACTGTTTTTCATATTGCAGCAAGAACAATTGCTACACATGCTTTATCCATATTCGGTGACCATTCCGATGTGATGGCAACCCGACAAACCGGATTTGCTATGCTGTTTGGTGGATCGGTACAGGAGGCTCACGATTTTGCCTTGATTTCGCAAGTAGCGACCTTAAAATCAAGAGTACCTTTTTTAAATGTTTTTGATGGGTTTAGAACGTCTCACGAGATTCAAAAAATTGACGGTATTACCGATGATATTATTAAGGAAATGATGCCTTTTGATAAGATAATGGAGCATAAAGAACGTGCGTTAAATCCTAAAAATCCGGTCATTAGAGGTACTGCACAAAATCCCGATGTGTTTTTTCAAGCTCGCGAGGCGGCTAATTTGTATTATCAAAAAGCGCCTGCTATTGTACAAGAAACGATGGATGAGTTTTATAAACATACCGGTCGTAAATACGAACTGTTTGATTACATAGGACATCCTGAGGCCGAACGAGTTATTGTTTTGATGGGTTCCGGAACTGGTCCGGTTAGAGAAACGATTGACACTATGGTGGAAGCAGGAGAAAAAGTAGGAGCCATCATCATTCGTCTGTATCGTCCTTTCGATATGGAATACTTTATCAATAAATTACCTGATACTGTTAAAAGTATTGCCGTAATGGATCGTACAAAAGAATCAGGAAGTATAGGAGAGCCTGTATATCTAGATGTGGTAGCTGCCTTTGCAGAAAGTGACAAACCTATGCCTAAAATTGTAGGTGGTCGTTACGGTTTATCTTCTAAAGAGTTTACTCCGGCCATGGTCAAAGGAATTTATGATAATTTAGCCAAAGAAACCCCTAAAAATCACTTTACCGTAGGTATTATTGATGATGTTTCACATACTCATATTGATGTAGCTGATACATTCATGACTAAAAAATCTACTTTTAATAGTTTATTTTATGGTTTAGGGTCTGATGGTACTGTAAGTGCTAACAAAAACTCGATTAAAATAATAGGTGATACAACTGATGGTTATGCACAAGGTTATTTTGTATACGATTCTAATAAAGCAGGTTCGCAAACTATTTCGCACTTGCGTTTTGGCCCTGATCCAATTTATTCTACCTACCTAATTAACTCAGCTGATTTTGTCGCATGTCATAAATATACATTTATTGAAAAGTATGATATGATTGCCAAAATTAAAAAAGGAGGAACTTTCTTATTAAACTCACCTTATTCTAAAGACGAAGTTTGGGATAATTTACCACGTAAAGCGCAAGAGCAAATTATTGCTAAAGAACTTGATTTTTATGTGATTGATGCTACAAAAGTTGCACAAGATGCCAAATTAGGACGTCGAACCAATACAATTCTTCAAACCTGTTTCTTTGCAATATCCGGTATTTTACCTAAAGATGATGCGATAAAACGTATTAAAGATGCGATTGTAAAATCCTACTCTCATAAAGGTGATGCCGTGGTACAAATGAACTTTAACGGAGTGGATAAAGCTATCGAAAACCTCTTTAAAGTGGATTATCCAAAACAAATTACCAGTAACAAAGAATTAAAACCTTTTGTAACTAGTGATGCAACAGACTTTACTAAAGAAGTCTTAGCCATGAGTATGGCGGGTAAAGGAGATTTACTTCCTGTAGGTGTTTTCTTGCCTGATGGAACATTCCCTACCGGTACTTCACAATATCAAAAACGTGATATCGCTGAATTCGTTCCTGTTTGGGATGATAATGAGTTGTGTACACAGTGTAACAAATGTAGTATGGTTTGTCCTCATGCTGCCATTCGTTCTAAAGTAGTAGATAACGGTTTGGTATCAGAATTTCCCGATACCTTGACAAGTGTGGCGGCTAAGGGACGTCCTTTTGATAAAGAAACCGAAAGTTATGTGCTTCAGGTATCGCCGTATGATTGTACAGGATGTAATCTTTGTGTAGCGGTTTGTCCTGCTATCAGTAAAGAAGATGAAAACTTTAAGGCAATTAATATGCATGCCATTGCCGAAGTTAAAAAAGATGAAGCTCAAAATTGGGATCATTTTATAAAATTACCGGATTATGATCGTACTAAATTGACAACTAATAATGTAAAAGGATCACAATTCTTAGAACCCTTATTTGAATTTTCAGGTGCTTGTCCCGGTTGTGGAGAAACCCCTTATTTAAAATTGTTAACGCAGTTATGGGGTGATGATGTGGTGATTGCGAATGCTACAGGATGTTCATCAATTTATGGAGGAAACTTACCTACAACACCGTATACTAAAAATAATGATGGTAGAGGACCTGCCTGGGCTAACTCTTTGTTCGAAGATAATGCCGAGTTTGGTTTGGGTATTAAATTAGCCTTAAATGCTAAACAAGATCGTGCTAGAAAGCTTCTTAAATCTTTGGAAGAAGAAATAGGAATCGATTTAGTAACCTCTATTTTGGATAATGACCAGAAAGATGAGACAGCTAAAGCCGCTCAATTTGAAAATATAGATAAATTAAATGCGATTCTTGAAAGATTAAACAACGAAGATGCTAAAGAATTATTGAGTCTATCGGATAATTTAAGTACCAAACAAATGTGGATTGTCGGTGGTGATGGTTGGGCTTATGATATTGGTTATGGTGGTTTAGATCATATTCTTTCGTCTGGTGAAAATGTGAATATCTTAGTAATGGATACAGAGGTGTATTCAAACACCGGAGGACAACAATCTAAGGCAACCCCTATTGCTGCCAGTGCTAAATTTGCCTTAGGTGGTAAAAAAGTAGCTAAAAAAGATTTGGCCTTACAAGCAGTTTCTTATGGAAGTGTTTATGTAGCTCAGGTTGCTTCAGGTGCCAAAGATGCACAAACCGTTAAAGCTTTTAAGGAAGCAGCAGCATATGATGGACCATCTATTATTATAGCTTATTCACATTGTATTGAACACGGTTATGATATGGGTGCAGGGGCCGAACACCAAAAAATAGCAGTTGAAACCGGCTATTGGCCTTTATTCCGCTTTAATCCTGAAAACCCAAAAGGTAAGAAGTTTAAAGTTGATTCTAAAGCTCCGATTGGTTCTGTTGAAGATTTCATGTATAAAGAAGCTCGTTTTGCTCGAGTCAAAAAAATGGATGAAAAATTTGCATCACTTATATTGGAGAAAGCACAAGAGCAAGTAGATGATAAATGGGAACGATTACAAATTTTTAGTAACTTATAATTTGTTCTCAAAATAGAATTAGAATTAAGAGCCCCGGTTTGGGGCTCTTTTTTGTGAGTTTTTTTTAGACGGCTAGAATAGTTAATTAAGATTTCAAATTCGATGCACAATAAAAATTTATCTCATACTAAACTGATGTTTATAAAGGTCTAAATTTTATGAGAAGAAAGGCTTGGCAAATAATTTCCATTGTTTTGTGTTTGTGAATAACTTGCAAGGCATTCTTTTTTGTTTATATTTGCTTATAAATTAAGCAAAGTATTATGAAAAAAAACTACAAATTTTATTTATCGCTATTGGCTGTTCCCATTGTTTCCTTAACCTTATTGAGCTTATCAGGAGGTAGAGATGGCCAATACAGTGGATCTCCTGGAGATGGAGGAGCTAATTGTGTCGTATGTCATTCACCAGGGGGTAATTTTAATACCAATGCCAGTATTAGCAGTACGATACCTGCTTCTGGTTTTGTATCTGGAAATACGTATGATGTAACGGTTTCGGTTACTTCTACTTCTTCCAAACATGGCTTTCAATTAACCGCAGAAGATGCCGCAGATACCAAAGTAGGTACTTTTGTCGCTGGATCCGGCAGTCAAGTGGTTAATGCCGGAGGCACACACGTAACCCATACATTATCAGGAAATCAATTGACCAGCTGGACGTTTTCTTGGACGGCACCCGAGACCACAGAAGGAAATCAAGTAACTTTCTATGCCGCTGTTAATGCCACTAATTCAGATTCTTCTACAACGGGTGACGAAGTGGTAACCACTTCTGCCCAATATGCTATGAACACGGTAGGAATTAAGGATTATGAGCGTATTTCTTTCTCAATTTATCCTAATCCATCTGAATCGTATATTTCTTTTATGATGGAGGAGCTCCCTGCTGAAAATACAGAATTGACCATTACCAACTATCAAGGTCAAATCGTAAAAAGAGTAACCGATAATTTTACTCAAATTGATATTTCTTCTTTATCCAAAGGGGTGTACTTTGTGCAAGTTATTGCCGGTAATAAATTAGGTTTTAGCAAGTTTGTTAAATCCTAAAAAAAAGTATCACATTGTCTTTTCTTAGAAAACATGATTATAGTCCCACGTAAAGCGTATAGGTATAGTCATATCAACATTTTTTTGGCCTTCGTCAAGTACATAAATTGACCTCTGATACGCTACTAAATATATAGTGTCAGCGGTTTTTTTATATACGTACTATTTGTATCTTTGAGTTTTTGAATTCAAAGATTACTTAATGATGCTTAGATTTAGTAAATTTGTAACTCGTGCAAAAAATATCGTATTCTCCATAGTCTTTCTAATGCCCTTATGGAGTAATGCTCAGGATAATTGGGTAGCTCCCGAATCGACAAATCAATTGGTATCACCGGTAACAGATACCGACCAAGGTATAGCAGAAGGTAGTAAATTATACCAATCACTATGTGTGGCTTGCCACGGTATTTACGGTAAAGGAGACGGTGTAGCTGCTGCAGGACTTGATCCCAAACCTGCAAATTTTTATAGCGAAGCATTTCGTAAACAATCGGATGGGGCTGTTTTTTGGAAATTATCGAAGGGAAGAGGCGTGATGGCCGGCTACGAAAATATGTTGAATGAAAAAGACCGATGGGCTTTAGTTGCCTATTTAAAAAGTCTTCATAAAACAGATAAAAAGGATAGTCCAAAAAAAATTGACAATAATTCTGTAAAAGGAACCTTTCTGTTTACACAACTCATTAATACTCAAACGGTTCAAGTGTTACCTCAAAAAAGTGCAGAGTTTACCATTCAACATAGGTTTGGACCCACAACTTTAAATAAGCGTTTTATCAATCAGTTTATGGGGATGGATTTAAGCTCTAATATTCGTATTGCCTTTGCCATGGCGTTAAATGAAAATATGTATATGGAGTTGGGTAGAACAAAATTTGGGAAAGTGTACGATGTTGGTATTAAATACCTTTGGCTGAGACAAACCCTTGATACCAAAACACCATTTAGCTTGGCGGTCTATTCTAATTTAGGGGTTATGACAGCTAAATTTCCAAGTCTTGTAGAAGGTAGTACTTTTGAGGATGGATCAAACTTTGACTATATATTTTCACACCGTCTTACCTATAATTTTCAACTAATTATGGCCAGAAAATTTTCAGATATATTTTCATTTCAACTTAGTCCGGTTTTTATTTGGAGAAACTTGGTACCGGTAGATGAGAATAATTTGGTGGTAGCAATACCCATTAGTGGCCGTTTTAAACTATCGACCAAGACAGCACTTCTGTTTGAAGTAGCACCGGTATTTAATACGGCTAATGAAAGATTACCGCTATCCTTATCTTATGAAATCGCCAGTAGTAGCGCCCACGCATTTCAAATTGTATTGAGTTCTACTGATCAAATATTGGAGTCTGCTGTATATACACAACCTACTTATGATTATACCAAAGGTCAATTTGTGCTAGGTTTTAACATTAAACGATTATTCTAATGAGAATTACTAAAATATTTTTTGTTTCTTTGGTTTTGGTGATGATTTCTCTACAATCTTGCACCAAAGATAAAGGGCCTATCGAACCGGAGGTAATACTTACTACGGTTAGTTTTTCCATGGATGTTCAACCCATTTTTGATACGAATTGTATCTCTTGTCACAATACGGCAAATAGTCAATATTATGGTTATTTAGATCTATCAACAGGTTATGCCTATTCTAGTTTAGTTGCTGTTGTTTCTAATGGATATAGTCCTAATCTTCGTGTTTCAAGTGGAGATGCTGAAAACTCGGTTTTATGGCAAAAAGTCAATAATTCGCAACTTTTTGGAAGCAATATGCCACTGGGAGGAACTATAACAAATGCAGAAATAGAAACAATTAAAGTCTGGATTAATGAAGGGGCAATAGAGAATTAGGGGAATGTCAGGGAAGAGATAAAGTAACGTATCTTGAGTTTCATATTTTTTTTGTTTAAATGCTTTTTTGTATTCTCGTATGAACTTTTGTAGCCAAAGTTATTCGTAATTTCTTACCACTGCCATTTGGTTATTAATAATAATTCATACATTATAATTAATTCGGATATATTTGATGTTTAATAAACTATTAATCTTAGTTTTTTCTTAGAAAGTTTTTTATCAAGTTATAGAATATGATTAGTTAGATATTTAAATAAGTTGTAACTTAGTACTTTATTATTCTTCTTTTGGAAACAAACAAGACTAACATCTATATAATTATTTTTACGAATGAATAGAATTAAAAGAATTAAAAGAATTAAATTAGGATTCTTTTTTGTAGGTATATTATTTATAGTGTTTAAAACAGAAGCTCAGGACCTTACACTTGGGTTGTTAAAATCGGATGTTTCTCTGGAAGAGACGTATACACTTTTTACTCCGGAAAAGAATACCGATGTTTACTTGGTAGATAATTGTGGGCAAAAAATAAATCAGTGGACCTTCTCCGAAAAACCAGGGGCAACTTGTTATATTTTACCCAATGGTGATTTGTTGCGAGCTGGTAAAGATTCCCTAGAAATAAGGGATTGGCAAAACGACCTACTTTGGTCATATGCTATGAATGAACACGGTTATCAACAGCATCATGATATCGAACCTCTTCCAAATGGAAATATTTTATGCATTTTAACAGACAATTACACACGGGATGAAATGATTGAAGCGGGACGCAATCCAGCAATTACCGATGACACATTTAAATTAGATAGAATTATTGAACTGCAACCAGTAGGTGTAAATGATGCCAATTTAGTGTGGGAATGGAAATTTTTTGACCATTTAATTCAAGATTTTGATGCTTCAAAATTAAACTATGGTCAAGTGGAAAATCATCCTGAGCGCATTGATATTAATATTCCTAATGATAACACATATGATTTTACACATCTAAATGCAGTAGATTACAACTCGAATCTAGATCAAATTTTACTTTCTTCGAGAAACTTAAATGAAATAATAATTATAGATCATAGTACAACTACCCTTGAAGCTTCAGGACACACTGGAGGTAATTCTAATAAAGGGGGTGATCTTTTATGGCGTTGGGGGAATCCTCAATTTTATAGGCAAGGAACAGCAGATGATCAAAAACTATTTTTCCAACACGATTCTAAATGGGTAGAAACTGGATATCTTGACGAAGGAAAAATTTCAGTTTTTAATAATGGTGCTGATGGAACCCAAACTTATAGTTCAGTTCATCTAATACAACCGGAACTATCTAACGGAGAATACCTTATGGAAAATAATACATTTTTACCACAAGAATTTGATTGGTCTTGGAATGGTGCCTTTTTGGGAATTACTGTTTATGAACCTATTAAATCAAGTGCTCAAAGTTTGCCTAATGGAAATTTTGTGATTTGTGAGAGAAGTAAAGGTCAAATATCCGAAATAAATAAGAATGGACAACATTTGTGGTCCTATAAAAATCCTACAGGTACAGTAGTATACAATCAATTTGATGAAATAATAAATCTTGATAACGCATTATTTAGAGGAGAAAAATACCCTTCCAATTATCCCGGTTTTTTAGGAAAAGATCTTACCCCAATAGGATTGATAGAAGATCAAAACAGCTTATCAGAAAGTTGTACTGACGCCTTAGGGAATGATTCATTTGTTTTGGATACATTTTATTTTCAAAATCCTGTACAAGATCATGTGTTAAAACTAAATCACCTTGAAGGTATCCAAGCTATAACTATTTCTAATATTATGGGGCAACAGGTATTTGAGAGTACAATTCCCGGTAAATCATCTATTGAAGTGTTCTTACCTACTGCTGCGGTTTATACTGTGCAAATAAGTACGAATCGGGGGATATTTACTAAGAAAATTATAGTTTTATAAAATTATAATTTTTTTCTTTTAATTAGTCATACGTACAAAAGCGTTTGATGAATTTTAAATTCATCAAACGCTTTAAAAAAAGTATATGTAGCGATTAACTTTGCTTCTCTGCTGTTAATTCTACAATTCTAACAATTACATCAGTTGCTTTTTGGATGGCTTCGGCACTAACAAATTCATAACGCCCATGGAAATTATGTCCCCCAGCAAAAATATTGGGACAAGGCAAACCTTTATAAGATAGTTGAGAACCGTCTGTACCTCCTCTAATTGCGTGAATTAATGGTTTTATACCCAGGTCTTTCATCGCTTGTTCGGCAATATCAACAATATGCATTACCGGTTCTACTTTTTCACGCATATTATAATATTGGTCTTTGACTTCAATTTCGATGAAATTTTCACCCAACTCACGATTCATATCGGCAGCAATTTTTTGAATTAAGGCTTTACGATTTTCAAATTTTTCCATGTCGTGATCTCGTATAATATAATAGAGTTCGGTTTTCTCTACATCGCCTTTCATCGTATGTAAATGAAAAAATCCTTCATAACCCTCAGTGTGTTCCGGAACTTCTTTTTCCGGTAAAGCTTTGATAAAATCGGCGGCAATGGTCATGGAGTTAATCATCTTATTTTTGGCATAACCGGGGTGTACAATTTTTCCGGTGATAATCACTTTTGCACCAGCTGCATTAAAATTTTCATACTCTAATTCACCTACTTGACTTCCATCCATAGTGTATGCCCAGTCTGCGGCAAATTTTTCTACATCAAATTTTTGAGCACCTTTTCCTACTTCTTCGTCAGGTGTAAATCCTACGCGAATCTTTCCGTGTTTTATTTCAGGATGTTCCAATAAGTATTCCATGGCCGCCATTATTTCAGTAACTCCGGCTTTGTCATCAGCACCTAATAAAGTGGTTCCATCTGTGGTAATTAGTGTTTGTCCTTTATACAGTAATAAATCTTCAAAATAGTCCGGATCTAAAATAATATTCTCTTTCTCGTTGAGGACAATTGCTTTTCCGTCGTAATTTTTGTGGATTTGTGGTTTCACATCAGTTCCAGAAAAATCGGGACTGGTATCCATATGTGCTATAAAGCCAATAGTGGGTACTTCGTAATCCACATTAGAAGGGAGTGTAGCCATAATATAGGCATGTTCGTCTATACTCACATCTTCCATTCCCATGTCTTTTAACTCTTTTACCAAGAGGTTTGCTAAATCCCATTGCTTCTCTGTACTGGGAAATACAGCTTCATTTTCCGGGTCAGATTGGGTGTCAATTTTTACATAGTTAAAAAATCGGTCTATTATAGGTTGCATATATATTTGTTTTAAATGATTATTTATTTGTATTAATTATTTCGAGTGTATTCATTATACTAATGGCTTCGCAAAGACGCGTGTTGACATTGGTATCACCATAAAATTCAATTTTTGTATATAAATATTTAGAATCAGATACCTTGAGATAGGATTGAAATAAATATAAAGAGGGATCTTGTTTAACTTTTTTACTTAAAAAACTAATTCCTTTTTTGCCTTTATAGGTATAGAATTTATTTTTTACAACGTTTAAATGATTCTCTAAACCCTTTTTTTCTATTCTAGAACGTAATACGGTGTCAATCGTAATTGGAGCACTTACCATTGAAAAATCCATAATATAGCTATCCGATAAATCTTTTATAGTATCCGCACTTATTATTTCAGACTGAATGTCATTAAAATAAAATTGTGTTTTCCAATTTTTTGGAATCTCAACACTAAAATTATTTTGATAATCCGTTATTGTCTCTAGGGAAGATAGCGAAATAGTAGAAGATTGACACGAAAAAATAGAATCTAATTCAGAAGAAGGTTTACAAGCAGAAACCACTGCCAATAAGACCATAGCTACTAGTAAAAAAAATATATTTCGATTCATTTCCCAATTATGGATTAGAAGTGTAAAAGTACACAATTTCTATAAGTATTAAAATGTATTTACATTATGTTTTATATAAAGTGCTAATAATTAATAAGTTCTTGGTTTTTTGTTTTTTTTTCTGTAATTTTATCAACTTAAAAATGTAATTAAAACCAATTCACTATGAAAAAATTTTTTTCGGCTCTGCTTTGGTTCTTTGTGTTGTTTTTGTTGGCACATGTTTTTCAATATTTTTTTGGTAATACAGTTTGTTCCGTATGTCAAAGTGCTTCAAATAAACCTTTACAAGAATCATTTCTACCAGCTGATATGAACTCCAAATTAGCAGATTTTACCCTCTCAGATATGTCTGGAAATACGATTTTTACTTTTCCGAGTAATTTTATTGTAAATTCATCTGATGCATCGGTAGCTATACCGGATGCGATGCAGCCTTTTAAGGATTCTATTTTAACCTATCTTAATACACATCAAGATCAAGAATTAGTAATTAGTGCAAAATATCTAAAATCAGAAGGCAAACCAAAGGGGTTGAATCGTGCAAATTTTCTGAAGGGGATTTTAACTCAGGTGGGTTTAAATGCCGATAGAATATTACCCAAAGCGGTACTCTCCGATTATAATTATAATCAAAAGGGACAATATGGTGATGGTATTGCTATGGTTTTTCAAAATATCCCGGAAGAACAGCAATCCATAATTGAAAAAGGTATTGCACACAAAACTTTATACGCTAAATTTGGGACCCAATCGTTTCAACCCGATGCAACGCTTAAAGCCTATACGTACGAATTAAAGCATTACTTAATCAAGTACCCGGATAAAAATGTATGGGTTACCGGACATACTGATAATGTGGGTAAGGCTGATGCTAATTTTCAATTGGGACTTGATAGAGCAACACATGTTGTCGAATATTTAATAGAGCAAGGCGTTGCAAAGGAGCATATCAAGGCAGATTCTAAAGGAGAGACCGAACCGGTTGCTACAAACGATACTGAGGAAGGTCGTGCCAAAAATAGACGTATTACCATAACTATCAACTAACCATTTTAATATTATTATTATGAAATTGTCAATTATAACCGATTTATTTACCGAGTGCAGATGGTGGCTTTTATTTTGGATGTTTTTAGCCTTCTTGTTGGGGTGGTTACTCAAATGGTTTTTTTCTAAAGATACCGATGATTGTTGTAACGAGTTAGAGGCATTAAAAAAGAAGTATAAGGATTTAGATACCAAATACAATCAATTACTTCATAAAAAAACGAGTAAGCGTATTCAGACAGTTCCCAATACGGGTAATGCATTAGGAAGCAAAAAACAAAAGGCTAAATCAAAAACCAAGCAACCATCTAAAAAGGCTGTTGTAACTAGTCCTTATACAAAATTAAAAAAAGATAATCTTCAAATAATTGAAGGTATTGGTCCAAAAATGGATGAAGTATTAAAAAAACATGGAATTAAGACTTGGTCTGATTTGGCAGGTCAAACACCCAGTGAATTACGTTTGCTTTTAGATAATGAAAATCCGAAACGCTATAGAATTATAGATCCTACTACCTGGTCAGATCAGGCCCAACTTGCTGTAGATGGCAAATGGAGAGAATTAATTGCCTTACAAAAAGATTTGGATACAGGAAAAACAAATACAGTAGGCGGAACAGACTCTAAATTAGAAAAGATGATGCAACGAATGGGACTTCTCAAAAAATGGCGCCAAGATGACTTAAAAGCTATTGAAGGTATAGGTCCTAAAATAGCCGGTTTACTTAAAGAACAGGGCATCACAAGCTGGAAAGCACTGTCCCAAGCTTCTGTTGATACACTTAAAGAGGTCTTACATAAAGCAGGCCCAAGGTTTAAATTAGCAGATCCTAACACTTGGCCAAAGCAAGCACAACTAGCGGATGAAGGAAAATGGGAAGAACTCCAAGAGTATCAAGATTTTCTTAATGGCGGTAAATAAGTTGTTAAATTATCAATACGATTAATACTAAAGCCACCCTATCTATTTAGAATATTGGGGTGGCTTTTTCCTTTAGATGATTACCGTTAATTTATTAAATAATTGCATCTTTGCAATGCTTTTTTGTAGCTTCTTTAAGGAATAACAAAACAAAAAAGTGTAAAGCTAAACCTTAGGGATTGATAGTGAATTAAGTGGATGACCCTACAAAATTTAAATAAGAACTCATGAAAATCACAATTATTGGAACAGGTTATGTTGGTCTGGTAACCGGAACTTGTTTTGCAGAAATGGGAAACACAGTAACTTGTATTGATATTGATGCTCTTAAAATAGAAAATTTAAAAAAGGGGATTATCCCAATTTATGAAAAGGGTTTACAGAAAATGGTTGCCCAAAACCTGGAGAAAAAAACTTTATTTTTTGATACCGTTCTTAGCACCTCTTTGAATACTGCAGATCTTGTTTTTATTGCGGTTGGAACCCCTATGGGAGAAGATGGAAGTGCAGATTTACAGTATGTTTTGGCTGTAGCCCGTCAAATAGGAACAGAAATGCAAAAAGATTTGATAGTGGTAAATAAATCTACGGTTCCGGTGGGTACTTCTAAATTAGTACAAAAGGAAATAGAAAGAGTTTTAGATGAACGAGCGGTTTCTTTTGCTGTAGAAGTAATCAGTAATCCAGAGTTTTTAAAAGAAGGTGTGGCTGTTGCTGATTTTATGAAACCGGATCGAGTTATCGTAGGAGCAAATTCTAACGAAGCCTTTGATTTGATGTATCGATTGTATAAGCCTTTTATGGAAAAGAATGATCGCTTTATCAAGATGGATACGGCTTCTTCTGAAATGACAAAATATGCTGCTAATGCGATGTTGGCAACTAAAATTAGTTTTATCAACGAAATTGCAAATATATGCGAAGTGGTGGGTGCTGATGTCAATCAAGTGCGTAGAGGTATTGGTAGTGATACCAGAATAGGCTTTAGCTTTATTTATCCCGGTGCGGGATATGGAGGAAGTTGTTTCCCGAAAGATGTTCAAGCCCTCATTAAAACAGCCCAAGATCATCATTATGCTCCTAGGATACTGCAAGCTGTAGAACAAGTAAATAAACATCAAAAAGAGATATTAGGCGAAAAAATAAATAAGTATTTCGATGCTAATTTATCGTCAAAAAATATTGCCGTTTGGGGACTTTCTTTTAAACCGGATACCGATGATATGCGTGATGCACCCTCTATTCCTTTAATAAAATATTTATTGGATAAAGGGGCTAAAGTAACCGTTTACGATCCCGAAGCTATGGATATTGCCAAAGATTTTTATTTTAAAAACCTTACAGGTATTACCTATGCACAAGACAAATATACGGCCTTAGAAAGCGCCGATGCCTTAGTATTAGTAACAGAGTGGAAAGAATTTAGAAGCCCTGATTTTGACCGTATTAATCAAAGCTTGATAAATCCGGTTATTTTTGATGGTAGGAATCAATATGATGCTATTGATTTAGCCAAAAAAGGTTTTACCTATTTCCAAATTGGGGTACGAAGTGCTAAATAACAGTTCGAGTATTTAAAAATTAGGATTTATTGGGTACTCTAGCCAAAGCTAATAGAAAAAATAATACAGCAACAAACATAGCTATCCGTGCTATATAATCTCCATATTTACTGTAAAATGTAAGCTCATTATTGGCGTAAATAGTAGCTTTTAAGGCCCCTTTTGTTTCATAAGCAAGACTTGAAATAATATCACCTCTTTGGTTGATAAAGGCCGAAATTCCTGAATTAGCGCTTCGGGCAATCCCTCTGCGATGTTCAATAGCACGTAAGCGAGCATAACTTAAAAGTTGTTTGTGCCCTTGGGTATTTCCCCACCAACTATCATTGGTGATAATCCCCAAAAAATTAGCTCCTTTTTGGACATATTTTCCGGTATATTCTCCGTAAATAGACTCATAGCAAATAATTGGCGCCGCAATTAGTTTTGGATTTGCTAAACTTAAAACACTAGTTTCTTCTTGAGGAGTAAGGGTGGAGACACTTCCTCCCAAATCTATCATGATATCCCCTAACAAAGGTTGTAATACTTTTCGAAATGGAAAATGTTCAACCCCCACTACCAATTTTGATTTGTAGTAAAAATTTGGTTTTTGTCTCGAAGACATCATCATGGCAGCATTATAACTCTCATACCATAAAGACTGGGTATTTGTAAATGCATTTGCTGTCGTAGAAGGTGGGGTAGAAGCCCTAGCATACACTTTGTAGAGATAGATTCCAGTTAAAAAAGAGCTTTGTGGATTTAGGCTTAGAAAATTACGTATTCTTTTATATGCTGTTGATTTATAAAAATCTTCTTTAGTGGTTAGTTTGGCAAAAACAGTTTCTGGAGCAAGAACTACCTGCACACTTGAATCTATCTTTGATTCTATAAGTTGTAATAAGTTATCGGCTATCTGATTGTTAGATTGGTTGTATTTTTCGGTATAAGGATCTACATTGGGTTGTACTACTAGAGCAGTAAAAGAAGTTCCCTGCTCTTGATACGAATAATATCTATAAAGCGAACTAGATATACCGATAGTAATAATACCGGATCCCAAGAGTATTTTTTTGATAAAATACGTTTTGTCTTTTGTTTTTTGATAGGCTATAATACCCGTAAAAAAAATAATATTTACAATCCATACCCATAGTGAACCCCCAAAGATACCGGTTATTTCATACCATTGAATCCATTGTGGATGAGCAGAAAAAATGTTACCTAGATTTAACCACGGCCAGGAAAAATCCCAGTTTAGATGAAATTTTTCAAAACTAATCCAGATACTCACTAGAAAAATAAGACTATAACGTAGGGGTTTCCGTCGAGCAATAAAGTGGTAAAGTAAAAAAACCAAACTCATTAGTAATGAGTTAACAAGTAAAGCAAAAAGAGCTCCAACTGCTGTTGAATTCCAAATCCACCAAGTAGTTATGGTGTTCCATATTATAAAACTGGTATAAGCAACTAGAAAAACAAGGACGGATTTTTTTTTGGAAGCCGATTCCCGAATATTTTTTTCGGCTAGCAACAAAGGAACAAATGCAAAAAAAATAAGAAGAGTAAAACCATAGGTTGGCCAAGATAAACCTAGCAATAACCCGCTTACTAATGCTAAAAGAAAGTTTTTATACATAAAGATAGTTCAGATTGACGACGAAATTACTTGATTTTATTGAAATAACAAGAGAAATCATTTCAAAAAAACGGAACATAAAAGTACTTCATTATAAGATTTTTTGTTGCTTGGAAGGTCCACTTATGCAATTTGTTTATTTTAAATACTTTAAAGAAAAGGTAATTTCAAAGTTTTCAGTTGAACCTCTTTATCTAAAGGCTTCGAAATCAATTTTTACAGAGAAAATATTGCTATATAAAGCGTTTCCTACACTAGCAATATTGGTTAAAGCATAATCTACTTGAATACCATTATACTTAAAACCTACTCCAAAATTGGGTTGCCAACTAATAGTAGTGGTTTCATCAAATTGTATTTCTTTTTGTAAATTATTTATCCCACCACGTAAAAAAACCATTTGTAGATAATCTAGTTGAAAACCAAAAGCCGGTTCTACACTGGCAAAATCTGTGGCAAGAATAGCATTGGTCTTTGTAAATCTAAGGTGTAAATCAAAGGCGGTTTGTAAATGCAGATCTCGATTGATTTCCCAATCTTTTGCAATACTTAATTGGGCTTTGGGTAGTGTTAATTCTGTTGTTTCAGGAAGTTCCTGGTTTTCTCCGGGTATGGCATCTTTAATACGATTAAAACCCTCTTCATCAATATGCCAAATATTAAAAGTTGTAGTTATATCTCT
>JANTFW010000006.1 GCA_024763245.1 Flavobacteriaceae bacterium
TTCCAACCAGTGCACCGGCTATCTCAGAGTCTTTTAAATGAAGGTCAAAAAACTCGAAACCGTCACTATCGGGATCACAGACTTCTAAGGGTGTGGGTGATGAAACTACAGGAGAATCAATAACATCTAAAATAAAGTCACCTGTGGCATAACAACCGGTTACATCATCCTCAATTCTATAATAGATCGTTTGTGGATCGGAGGTATTAGCATAAGGAAGACTAATAACATTAGCACCATCTGTAGCATCGCTAGCAGTCTCGTAATAGGACACTGATACACCGGTTTGTCCGGCCATAATATTAGCATCCATCAAACTTAAATCTACTTGTGTAAATCCATCATTTATGTCATCATCACAGTATTCAAAAGGATTTTGATTTACCGTAAAAGGTACTTCGTTAACACGAATGCTAAAATGTGTTGTAGTAACACAATTTGTAACAGAATTTTCGAGGCGAACATAAATAATCTCATCACCATTAGCAAGCGTATTTTGTATAGGTGTAGTAATAGGATTCTGGGCATTTTGAGCCTCTACTAAGGAGTGATAATAGCTAACTATAATACCGACTTGCCCGTTGAGAATAGTAGTATCCATAGTGGTTAAATCAAAGAGCATATAGCCATCACCATCATCATCACATAGTTCAAAATCTGGAATAGGATACACCACAGGTAGTGGATGAGTGATAATCCAAAAACTAGTGGTATTGTAACATCCGGAAGTCCCATTTTCTACACGAACAAAAATTTCTTGGGCTGAAAGTGGTGCATTAGGATTGGTGTATGGATTGTTTAGTGCATTAGATCCTGCATCGGCATCGGCTTGCGACTCGTGGTAGCTAACAACCATACCGGTCTGTCCATTGAGAATAGTCGGGGTTTGACTTTCAATATCAAAAGGCATATAACCATCATAGTCATCATCGCATTGTTCCATATTTGGGGGCGTATTTGCTATAGGGTTGGCATATACGTGGAGTTGAAATTGCGTGTAATTTATACAAGCTGTGGTGTTATCTTCCACACGAACATAAATGCTTTGCGGATTGGATGTGTTTAAATACAGATTGTTGGGGTCAAGTGCATTTACATTATTTTCTGCATCGAGTTGAAGTGCAAAATAACTTACACTTACTCCTGTAGTTCCGTTTAACAACTCTGTTTCTTTATCCGATAAAATAAAACCGGTAATTCCATCGGCAGTAGCATCGTCGCAGGAACTTAATTCGGTAACTACAAAATCATTAAATGGATTGCCATCCAGGTCGCCATCGGCTAGAATTGAGGGTGCCGGATTGACTTGAATATCAAAAGCATCGGTGGTAAAGCAACCCCCACTATCTTCTACTCTGTAGTAAATGGTTTGTGTAGGACTTATATTTTCGTAGGGGAATGTAAGGGCATTAGACCCGGATTCGGCATCGGCTAAAGTGGTATAATAACTCACGGTGAGTGCTTGTCCATTGCTAATCCCTGCATCTAAACCGGTAAAATCCCAATTGTTGACAATGCCATCTGTTGGATTAAGATCTGAAGAAATGCCGTAATCATCACAAACGATTTGTGTACCCGGATTAAGGGGTACGGGTACATCGGTAACATGAATATCAAAACTTCCGGTACGATAACAAAGGCTTGAGGTATTTTCTATTCTAAAATAGATGGTTTGGTCTGAAGGAGTTGTATTGGTATAGGGACTACTTAATTCCGTTCCGGCAACAGAAGCATCGGCATCGGCTTGTGATTCGTAATAGCTAACGACAACTCCGGTTTGTGCCCCGATAATTACAGGTGATTGACTGTCCAAATCAAAAGTTTGAACAATACCATTGGTATCATCACCATCATCGGTATTATCGCAAATGGATAGGTCGTTGGGTTGATTTATTATGGGTAATGGATCAATGGTAATAGTAAACGTGGAAGTAATATAACACAAAGTTGTGTCATTTTCTACTCTCACATATATGGTTTGAGGAGAGCTAGTATTGGCATATGGCATTATGAGTGCATTGTTGCCGCTGTCAGCATCTGCTAGGTTGACATGATAGGTAACCGTCATACCTGTTTGTCCGCCAAGAATAGTAGCATCTTGTAATGCGTTTAAGTCAAATTCTGAAGATAGATTAGTATCATCTCCATCTAAGCTATTATCACATTCAATAATATCACTAGCGATATTAATTGTGGGTAATGGATGTACTATAAGATTAAAACTAGTTGTAGCATAGCATCCAGTTGTTATTGTTTCAATTCGTATATAAATTGTTTGTGGAGAACTAGTGTTGGTGTAGTTGCTAGGTAGTGGATTACTTCCAGCATCTGCATCGGCTTGCGAGCTATGATAACTAACACTTACACCGGTTTGTCCACCTATTATTGTTGACGTTTGAGAACTCAAATCAAAAGACATAAAGCCATCGGTGTTATCATCACACAGCTCTAAATCAGGAGGTGTATTGGCAATAGGATTGGGGTTTACAATAAGATTAAACTGTGTTGTAGAACTACATCCTGCAGCGGTGTTTTCAAGATTAACGTATATAGTTTGAGGATTACTAATATTAGTGTAATTTGTGGGTAAGGCATTGGTCATTGCAATAGCATCCGCCATTGTTTCGTAATAGGTAACTGTAACGTCAGTTTGCCCATTTATTATTTCGGCATCTTTGGATGATAAATCAAAAGAAGTAAATCCATCGGCGGTAGCATCGTCACATAATTCGTAAGCTGAGATGGGTGTAATAGTGGGAATTGGATGATAGGTAACGGTAGTTTGAGATGTTAACTCACAACCATCATCAGAAAATACATGGATTTCGTAAGTACCTGTAGTATTTACGGTCAAGTTATCTGATGTTCCAATAACTGTTCCCATATCACTGGTTTCATACCATTCATATCCAGTAATACTTACACCTGCATCAATATTAGATATTGTAGCTTGTATTGTAAATGGAGCATCCCCTTGACAAAAATCTTGATCCGGATCTGTACTAAGATTAAATGAGGTGTTTACTGTAACTAAAACATCATCAGTTTCAACAACAATATCACCATTACAATTTGTATAAACTACTTCGGAAGTATAGGTAGTATCATTAGAGGGGCATACATTTATTGTAGCCGTATTGCCAACTACATTATTGGCATCATCAAACCAAGTTACGGTATAATTTTGGTTGCCGTTTGGGGTAAAACGCCATGCTTCTTGACTTGCGTTCCAAGCTCCTGTATTTCGACCCGGAGGTGTATAAGCAACAGTTGATGTTTCATTTTGTATCCCTATAAGTGCATTACCACCATTCCAACCGGTACAGGTAGGTTTATCGTCAATATATACCTCTATGGCATTAGTCGTTTCATAAAGAACAATCTGTTGTGTTGTCATGATACTAGTACAACTATATTGACAAATCGCATCAAAACTAACCACGAAAGTTCTACAAGGGGCCGATCCGATGACGTCCCTTTTGATACTGCCACAAACACTAGGGTCAATGTCATGATATGCACCGAAAATGGCATTAGGAACTGGTGCAGAGCTAGGATTGTTTGTTGGGATTGTTTGGTTAAAAGACCAATCACAACTCCCTCCTGCATTGGCAACATCAAATGTAATAACACCATTAGATCCTACCAGTAATTGATTATATGTATTCCCAAAAAAACAGAATGTAAAAGGTAAATCAATAGCATTTGACCAAACATCATCCGTATTCACACTTACCGGTGTCCCTCCGGGAAGGTCATAAGGAAAAGGAGGTGCGTAGGGTATTGAGCTAACAACATATGAATCTGTTTCGCCTGTTTCTAAAAATGTAGCAGTTAAATTGGTGCAATTTCCGGTTGCACAATCTAATGTTTGATCAACACCTGCGTTTACATTAGGACATCCGGGTCCTTGGGCAAATGAATTAAAAATAAAAAGTACAAAGGAACTTATTAGGTAAATTTTTTTTGAGAAATTCATCATAAATACACTTCAATTAAATAAAAATACTTACAATAACTAGTTATAAGTTATAACT
This sequence comes from Flavobacteriaceae bacterium, assembly GCA_024763245.1. GTDB lineage: Bacteria > Bacteroidota > Bacteroidia > Flavobacteriales > Flavobacteriaceae > DQTL01. The sequence continues at coordinate 4,038 of JANTFW010000006.1, forward strand.
CGCAATATATAAAAAAACAATAGAACTGTGCGATTATTGTAGATAAAAAAAAATGAACTCAAAAAAATTAAAAAAAAACGAGATTCGGATACTTTATTTTGCAAAAGAGAGATAAATAAAAAGTACATAACTACCGACCAAAAGAAAGCCTTCGAATCGTGATATACTATACCTTTTAGGAATTAAAGCTAGTGGTACTAAGGCTGCGGCAATACCCATCATCCAAAAAATATCGCTGTGTAACAATTGAACATCTTGTACGTGAATGGGTTTTATTAATGCGGTAATGCCCAAGACAGAGCCTATGTTAAAGATATTGGAACCGATTAAATTCCCTAAAGAAATGGCCTTCTCTTTTTTGAGTGCGGCAATTACAGAGGCAGCCAATTCCGGAATACTCGTACCCAATGCCACCATGCTCACCCCTATAACACGTTCGCTAACGCCTAAAGTTATGGCCAAATCAGTAGCTCCTTTTACCAACAAATCAGAGCCAAACCACAAAGATGTTCCCCCTAATACTAACCATAATATAATTTTATAATTAGGACTTTCTTTTAGAGATTCATCAATGTCTTCGGGTGCGGATTTATGTAATTTTCTAGCACGATAAATAATAATAATGACAAAAACAACGAGTAATAGCAACAAAAAACCACCCTCTAAACGAGACAAAATCAAGTCATTCTGCAGGAACAGGTATAACAAGAGGGAGGCAATCATCATTTTGGGCCAATTGATTTTAAAAAACTCCATATCTACGTTAAGAGGTGCAATTAGGGCTGTAACCCCTAATACCAGAGCTATGTTGGCAATATTAGACCCGATGACATTGCTCAACGCCAAATCTGGATGTCCGCTAAAGGCAGATTGCATACTGACAATAAGTTCCGGAGCAGAAGTGGCAAAAGAAACAACGGTCATCCCGATAACTAACTTAGATAGTTTTAATTTAAAGGATAGGGAAACAGAGGATCGTACTAACAAATCGCCACCTATGACTAATAAAACCAATCCAATAATGATATAAAAAATACTCATTGTCTAATAAATTTTGATTGCAAATATAGGTTTTTACCGGAAAGTAATGTTCATTCTGTGTGGTTTGTATCTTTTTTGGCTTTGCTGAGATTCGCTTAAAATGTCGGTAGAGTTCTGGTTTTTACATTACCGTATAAAAAATGTTTTAGGGGCTAATTAGACACTTCAAAATAATGAAATAGGCAAAAAAGATCCCTAAAGTGGAAGCTTTTTCCATTAGTTAATGAAAAACTATAAAAATAAACCATTGTTTAGTTGTATATTTATACCGATAACCCCTTATCTAGTTTATAATTGAAACTATATTGTAGGATATAATTTTACATGTAAAAAGAAGTTTTATCTTTTTATTATAATTTGGTAGGTAAATGTATTAATTTTCGGTGAAAAATTTGGAGCGTATTTTCTAATTGTTATACATTTATAGAACCATTCCACGAAAAGCTACTTTTCAAAGAATAGAATATAGTTACATTTGCACCTTATATGCGTATGAGTTATTTACGGCTATCGGGTGTATATAGAATGATTCTTTACAGGAAGCGTTCCTAGTATGTTTGTGTTATGAGCTATGTGTGCACCATAGTAACTACACAACTAGTTTCGCCGGCCTGATGTGTTACAACTAACCCAAAACCCAAAAAAATGATAAGCTTACTTATTTATTTAGTACATCTCATTAAAATTATTATTATAAACCTTTAAAACCCAATTATTATGTTAACAACAATCGGAATTTTAGTAGTTATTGCAGGACTTATTTCATTAATCGCAAAACCTTTGTTTAAATCCTTTATGTCGCTGGAATGGCTGACAGTTCGGCGTAGTATTCAAGCCATACTCTTTGGTTTGCTGCTTAGTTTTGTGACCGGAATGTTTTTCTATGCTGAACCGGGTACTGCCTATGCGGTACAATATCCTTGGGGTGGACAAAAAGCCGTTTTTCACCAAGGGATTCAAACTAAAATGTGGGGACGATTAATTCCTATACAATTTGAAATGCCTATTAAATATGTTATGCCCAATGAAGACGGAAGCCTTCCGGAACAGAGTGAATATACCCATGTAGATCGGGCTAGAGAATGGGAGTTTAACGACGCTGTTAAGGGGAGAATCGCTACTTCTATTGTGATAAGTATCAATACCGCCAATGCAGAACAATTTTTATCGGTTGCCGATAGAAATAAATCGGAGGCCAACTTAATACAATCCAGGATAATACCCAATATTGATCAATCTATAAAAAATACATGTAAGCTAATGGCTGCCCAAGATTATATTTCCGGACAAGCTGCAGATTTTGATCGATTTTTTCAAGATCAGCTAGAGAATGGTATGTATGTTTTAGAAGAATACCAATTAGAAGAAAAGCCCGAAATAATAGGTGATAGTACCACTATTAGAACGGTAGTTAATAATAAGTCCAGCAGACAAAAACGCTATCGTGTAAAAAAAGATGACAAGGGAAATGTAGTACGTGTTAACGGTAATTCACTAGGTTCTTATGGATTGACCGTAGTGCAAGCGGTAGTAAATGAAATAGATTGGGAGCCCACCTTTGATCAACGTTTAAAATTGCAAAAAGAAGAGGTGGCACAGACCCAGTTAGAAAAGCAACAAGCAGAACGCGAGTACTTTAGAGCACAAAAAGAAAAAGCAAAAGGCGAAGCCGAAAAAGCCATAGAAAGAGCGCGTTTGGAAAAAGAACAGATACAGCAGACCATTACGGCCGAAACGGAAGCAAAGGTGGCAGAGTTTAATTTAATCATGGAGAAAAAACAGTTTGAGGTTGAGCAATACAAGGCGAAGAGTAAAAAAGTAGCTGCTGATGCTCAATATTACGAAAATGCCAAATTGGTTAGTGCGGGATTAACTCCTCAAGAACGAGCCGAGTGGAATTATAAAACGGCAGTGGGTGTTGCCGGAGAATTAAAAATGTTACAACTACCCACAACTTATATTGAAAGTAGTGGAAAATCCGGAAATAAATCGAATTTGTTAGAATCTTTAATCGGTGCCGAACTGGCTAAAAAAATGATTACAACCACAAATAAATAGTAATACAATAAGCCGATTCCATATAAATAGTAGCATTCCTAAAACAGGACTTGAGTAGTATATCCGGAATCGGCTTTTTTAGTAATAAGAGAAACAAACCCTAATAAACTCCAGAAAAAATGCGTAATGGAACACAGTATGCAACAGCACTACTAAAACGCATGCAAAGGCGTAAAGCAGCCAATAAAAGACAACGCGACAAGTATCGAAGTATGCACCGAACGGCATGGTATACTAAATCGGGTGAGCGGCATCTTTTACAAAAGAAAAAGATGAGTGTAGAAGCTTTAGAAAAAATAAAAATGGCTATTCGATTACAAATACGTAGGGAAAAAATAAAAAACACCCTGTTGTTTGTGATTTTGACGGTTGTAGTGTTTGGGCTTCTTATTTCTTTTTTGTAACTTTAGAATATAAATATAATTATCATGGATGATACAAAGAGGATAATACCTGTTTTTTCCGGCTCGTTAATAGAAGTAGATAAGTTAAAACACGATTTACAAGCTGCAGGAATAGAAGTAATGATAAAAGACAACGACACCGCCGCTATGCTTTCCGGTTTTGCCAATGTTTCAAGACCTGCATTGCAATTGTGTATTTTAGAAACACAGGTGGAGAAAGCCCAACCGGTAGTGGCTAAATTTAAAGCGCGTTTTAAATTATAAATGTTCAGGTAATCTGCCTATTTGTAGTAAACCAGGTTATCTTAATTTTAAATGTAAAATGCTGCTCGTACCAATTAATAGTGTATTTTCGCGCCAAAATTTATACATAGCTAAGTTATGAAACCATCTAAATCGTCGCGAGGACGACAATCAAAACCCAACAACCCCCAAAAAAGTAGTAACCCACAAGATCGATCGGGTATTCGACTCAACAAATATATTGCTAATGCAGGTATTTGTTCGCGCAGAGAAGCCGATGTTTATATTAAAGCAGGTAATGTTACCGTAAATGGAAAAACGGTTACAGAAATGGGCTTTAAAGTACAAGATAACGATATAGTACGTTTTGATGAAACGACAATAAGTCCCGAAGAAAAACGCTATATTTTATTGAATAAACCTAAGAATTATATCTCAACGGTAGAAGATGATAGGGGACGAAGAACCGTAATGGATTTGGTTAAAAATGCCGCAAAAGAACGTATTTATCCTGTAGGGAGATTAGACAGAAATACTACGGGATTACTCTTATTTACCAACGATGGTGAATTGGCTAAAAAATTGACACATCCCAAACACAATGTTCGAAAGTTATACCAAGTTTCATTGGATAAGAAAGTGAGCATTAATGATTTAAGAAATATTGCTTCAGACAATTTTAAAGTGGAGGACCGAAAAGTGTTTGTCGATGCCATTTCTTATATTGAAGGACAACCCAAATCAGAAGTGGGTATTGAAATTCATTCCGGACGAAACCGTATTGTTCGTAAAATATTCGAGAGCCTGGGTTATAAAGTGGTTAAACTAGATCGTGTGATTTTTGCCGGATTAACCAAAAAAAATCTACCTCGTGGTTTTTCCAGACCTTTAACGAAACAAGAGATTAATAATTTAAAAATGTTGTAGACCTGTAGGGAAAGGGATAATTTCGGAACGAAATGGTATCGAAGTTATCCCACTACCTCATTTTTTTACCTTATCTGGGTTTTTCTTAACAAAAGCAGCCCAGCCGGTATAATTCTTTCCTTCTGGATCACGACCGGCATTGTAGAAATGGCATACCGCAGCGGCTAAGCCATCGGTGGCATCTAAATTTTTGGGAAGTTTTTTAAGCTTTAGCAGGTTTTGTAACATTTTAGCCACTTGTTCCTTACTGGCATTTCCATTGCCGGTAATAGCCATTTTAATTTTTTTTGGAGCATATTCGGTAATAGGTACTTCACGCGACAAACCGGCAGCCATAGCCACCCCTTGTGCACGTCCTAACTTAAGCATAGATTGTACGTTTTTACCAAAAAACGGTGCTTCAATGGCTATTTCATCGGGTTGATAGGTTTCTATGATTTGAATGGTTTTTTCAAAAATCTTTTTTAATCGTAAATAATGACTATCGTATTTAGATAATAAGAGTTCGTCAATAACGATAAGCTCCATTTTTTTGCCTAAAACTTTGATTAATCCATAACCCATAACGGTGGTTCCCGGGTCAATTCCTAAGATGATTTTTTCTGCCACTGATTTATTTTGTTTCTTTGCGTAAATGTACAATATCTCCTCTAAATATAAACAATTTTGGTTTTTTCTTGTAAAAATGGCTATTGTACTTGGAGCAGGCTATTTTATTTATCAAAAAGCTTTTGTAAACGAATCGGTGTCATACCCCGTTTTTTTAGCCGATACGACAAGGTATTTAGGCGCCTTTTGGTGGATTTTACCCTTGTTAGTACTATTTAGCGTGATGAATTGGATGCTAGAAATTAGTAAATGGCAAACTTTGGCAAGTGTGGTACAAAAAGTGTCCTATAAAGAGGCATTGATCCAGAGTCTTAGCTCGCACACTTTGTCATTATTAGCCCCTTTTAAAACCGGAGAATATGTGGGTAAAGCCTTGTATTTTAAGAAGGATATCAGAAAGAAAATAATACTATTAAACTTTGTTGGTAATATGTATCAGCTCTTGGTAACTCTTGTTTTTGGAACAGTGGGTTTGGTCTATTTTGTACAGCATTTTCATATTTCTTGGCATCCGTATAAGTTCCGTTTTTTCGCTTTTATTACCGCTTTTTTTATCCTTGTTTTTTTAGCGGGAAATACACGTATTCCTTATGGTAAGAAAGGCAATTATTACCAAAGAGCTTTAGCTTTTACAAGGCGTATTCCCAAAAAAATAAAGTATAAAACGGGCTTGCTGTCGGTTTTAAGGTATTTGGTATTTTCACATCAATTTTATTTGATGTTGGGATTCTTCGGGGTAGAGATAGCTTACACAACAGCTATGTTATTGGTGTTTGTCATGTATTTTATAGCTACTTTGTTGCCGGTAATGAGTTTGTTCGATTTTTTAATCAAAGGAAGCGTAGCCATTTATCTCTTCGGTTATTTGGGGGTAGATCAACGTTTGATGTTATCGATTTCGATACTAATGTGGCTGTTAAATTTTGTATTACCGGCTGTTCTAGGTAGCTATTTTGTATTGGTTTTTAAACCGGATAACTACATAACTAAAAGCACTAAAAAAGCGATAATATGACGATTGAGGTATGGATTTTGGTTGTCCTAATTGCTGTGGTTTACGCTTGGCTTATACTGTGGTTATATACAGGAATTTATCGAATCCCGGAATTTGTACGAACCGAGGTATCTCCAAAAACCCGGTTTTCCATTATTATTCCTTTTAGGGATGAAGCCGAGAATCTACCCTCTCTTTTACAATCCATTGCACAGCTTGATTATCCCAAGCATCAATTTGAAGTGTGGGGTGTTAATGATGCTTCCTCCGATCATTCCGTAGCCTTGATTCAAGATTTTTTGCTAAACAATCCACATTTGCCCATTACTATTATCGAAAATCAGCGCCAATCGGCTTCCCCTAAAAAAGATGCGATTCTATCAGCTATAAAGCAATGCCGGTTTGATTGGATTTTGACGACCGATGCCGATTGTCTTTTGCCCAAAAATTGGTTACAAATCTATGATGATTTTATCCAAAAAAAGAAACCCGTTTTTATAGCTGGGCTTGTATCTTATAAAGAGCAGAAAGGTTTTTTATACCAATTCCAACAGTTTGACTGGATGAGTCTAGTTGGGGTTACATTAGGCAGTTTCGGATGGCAAAAGCCCCTAATGTGTAGTGGTGCTAATTTAGCCTATAGTAAATACGCCTTTTTAGCCATAGATGGATTTAAGGGCAACGATCAAATAGCCAGTGGCGATGATGTGTTTTTGTTACATAAAATGGAACAGGCTTATCCGGAACACGTCTATTTTCTAAAAGCTAAAGAGGCGATGGTACGCACATCGAGTGTATCGTCTTGGCCGGAATTATGGCAACAACGTATTCGTTGGGCGGCTAAAACAGGAAAAATCCCAAGTAAGAGGCTTGCATACACGGGAATTGTGGTATTTGTTACCAATTTGACCCTGATCTTATTAGCCGTAAGAGTTTTTGTTGTAAAGGAGACCTTTCTTTTACTAAGCATTTTCTTTTTGAGTAAACTCATTTTTGATACGTTATTGGTACGTAAATTAGCGCGTGTACTGGATCAAAAGATAAGTACTCTAGCTTGGTTTTTGAGTAGTATAGTATATCCTTTTTTTAGTACTGCTGTGGCTATAACAAGCTTTTTCTTGCCCTATTCTTGGAAAGGACGGCGTTTTAGAAAGTAGAATATGTATTTGTGAATAGAATCATCTATTTTTTATAAAGTATTGATTAACACACACATATATATATGTGTGTGTTAAAAAAAAAGAAATTTATTTTGTGAATAGTTATTTTTTCTATACATTAGAAGTACCCTAAATGCTATTGCTTATGAACTTATTTACAAACACCTTTAAAAATTGCTACTATTCGCACTATTGCATATAAATAACACAAAATACTAACCTGTATTTTGTAAACTATTTAGTAACCTAAAAACAAAAAAGATTGAAAAAATAGGGAACTGGAAAAGTAGAACCTGATGTAACGCGGCACAACACAAGCTATAGAAAATTGCTGGTTTGGTGCCTAAATCAAACTTTATTTTGTATATTTAAGGAAAATTAATAAAGCGAAAATTGTTGTGTAAATCACCGCAACTTTCCATAGCAGAGACCGTTATGGTTTATAAGACCAAAGCGGGCTGAAAAACTGTAACTTAAATTTAATTATTAACTTTAAATTTAAGTTTTATGAGAAAAAAGATTTATTACTTCAAACTGGGAATTTTACTTCTAGGATTTTCAGTATTATTAACCAATTGTTTTAAAGAGATACCACCTGATTACATAGAGCATCAGATGTTATAGTTAAAAAGGTAAGTTTCCAAGAATTAAAGCAAAAAAGAAACTTATACAGCAAAATTCAAAAGATTGAAAAAGCTTTTGACATCAACAAAGGAAAACAAGAAGCTAATGCAAGGATTAATTCAACCGATGATTCATTTACCATTCTTACTGATGAAATTTTAGAAGCTTCTGACGGATCCTCTACAACCTATACTTTTAGAATTGAAACACCAATAGATTCAACAGCAACTTTCGAAAACTTTTGTATAAAAGCAGATAATGATGAAAATCCTTTCTTTATTTTTAGATATCATTATAATGAAAGTTATACAGACGGTTTACCTTATGATATCACTTATGTTCCAGTTGATGAGAATCAAATAAACATTGGTGATTTTGACGCACTCATAAATACACGTATATCTTGGATAGGCGATTGCCTATATAGTTTTATAGAAGTAGAAAATACAGGACAATGTCCAGAAGGAGAGAGTTGTTATGTTAGTCATTTAGAATGTTGTATAGACCCATTAGACGAAAGTATTCCTAATTGTGATGGATACGGTACGGGTTCTGATAATGGGTCAACTGACAATACGGATAATAGTAACAATGATGCAGGCGATGATTATTCCAATGATGATACTACAAATTCAGGAAGTAATAACACTAACGATTCACCCACATCACAAGATTATGTAGATGCTTCTGTGGCTGTTTTACCTCCAAAACCAGAATGTAGTAAAATTTTTAACCAACTTAATAACTACCCTGATTTAAAAAGTGAATTGATAGCTTTAGACGGTATGACCACTGAAACACAAGAAAAAGGAAAGTATCGAGCCAATAATACTATTGAAGTTCAAGAATTGGGTACTGGAGATGATGGCATGGTTGAATTTGAATCTGAATCGATCGGGAAATACTATATGATAGCACATACACATAACAGTCCCGCAGATAGCACATACTCTGTATTTTCTTGGCTTGATTTTTACGCTATAAAAGCTTTACTTATACTAAACAAAATTAAAACATCTAAATTTGTGTTTTATCTTATGACGGCTGACGAAACTCGCTACGCAATGACTATAAACAACAAGAATAAATTCCTTAAATTCTTTGCAACAAAACTTGATGATAATTTCGATATGAATATAAATAAAAAAAGAGTAGATGAAAGAGATAAATACTATGCACCCTATGATCCTGAAGCAGATCCCTTAATAATAGAGGAAAGTAATGATAATTTACAAGATCTAAAATACTTTCTCAGTTTCCTACAAGACAATGATTTAGGCTTAACTCTTTTTGAAGTAGATCAAAACTTTAATACTTTTGAAAAACTAACATATAATAAACAAACAGATAACGTAGATCATACGGGCTGTAACTAAAAAACAATTAATAAGATGAAAACATATATAACAATACTCGTAATAGCTTTAGGAATAATCAGTTGTAAAGCTCAAACAATAGTCAATGTAAACACCTACAACCAAGGTGATAATTCAAACAAATATTTTAAAGATATTAGTGGTTTTTACGACCCATTTTTGGGTACATGGGAAGGAAATTATAACGATGTAACATTTAGGGTTGTACTTTGGAAGGTTGAAATGCGTGAATTATCTAATGAAACTAATAGTTATAAGGATGTAATTAAAGGTAAGTTTTTTATTGTAGAAAATGCGGGTTTGCCTGATGAAACTATCAAATGTCAATCCGAACAATACTATCCACAAAGCGATTCTACTTGGTGGAGTGTAATTCATGCCGTATCGTGTAGTGGTGTCAGAATGACTGGTGCTATTTGGGATAACTGTACTGCACAAGGCATTCCACCGCAAACAGGTGACCTTATTATGACTATTACAAATTCTGGCTTTACACCCCTTATAGCTCATTGGATTATTAAAAAAGGATCAAGAATAAAGGGACATGACTTTACAATACCGAAAGATATTATGCTAACAAAAGTGAATTAAAAACAAATCCTAGTGCGGTAAACGGTGTATTTAATTTTTTGGTAAGTAAACAGATAACTTAGATCATACGGGCTGTAACTAAAAAACAATTACTATTATAAAAAATGTGGGTTTATCAATCAAACAAGCGTTTCCACAAACCGGTAATAACACCACTCATAGCTATAAAAACTAAACCATAAGTCCAGGCTTGTTGGCTGTTTCCGTATATCCAATAACCTATCCCAAACAATGCAGCATAAATACCTATAGATCCGGAAAAAATGCCTAGAACCTTATAACCAATTCCTCTCCAAGGACTTTGATCACCAAAGGCTTTGTGGTTAAAATCAGGACTTTCCAAATCTTTATTTTGAGTTAATAGAGTAACCAATACCCATCCTAAGGTAGTAATTCCTACCCCGGTAAGCAGGCGAAATGTAGACGAAAATTCCCATCCAAAAGATTTATCACCGACAAAGAAAACAGCTGCTACCAAAAAAGAGATTAGCATAGCGGCTATTTCGCTATACGGATTAATCGCTTTCCAGAACCAACGTAAGATAAAGAGTAGGCCTGTACCGGCACCAATCTGTAAGATTAAATTAAAACCTTCCTTAGCTTCTTCGAGAATTAAGGATAACAAAGCTGCTAAAATGATCATAATTACTGTTGAAATTCGCCCTACCAATACCAATTTTTTTTCAGAAGCTTTGGGGTTGACAAAGCGTTTGTAAAAATCAAAAGTTACATACGAAGACCCCCAGTTTAAATGCGTGGAAATGGTACTCATAAAAGCCGCTACAAGTGAGGCGATAACCAAGCCCAACAGTCCTGCCGGTAAAAAAGTAAGCATAGCCGGATAGGCCAAATCATCTTTTATTAATGTGGCGGGTAAATCCGGAAAACGCGCGTGTAAACTCACTAAATCCGGAAAAATAATTAACGAGGCCAGTGCGATAAGAATCCAAGGCCAAGGGCGTAGGGCGTAATGGGCAAAATTAAAAAACAAGGTGGCAGCAGTGGCGTGTTTTTCATCTTTTGCCGCTAACATGCGTTGGGCAATGTAGCCGCCACCTCCAGGCTCGGCACCCGGATACCAAACACTCCACCATTGTACAGCTAATGGTACGGCTAAAACACTGATCCATAAATCGTAATTTTGTGTCTTATCAGGAAATAAGGCCATTTTGGATTGGACTATTTCGTGACTAAACAAAGATTCTAATCCGTTAATTTGCGGCATATCAATAATATAAAATGCGGCCCATATAGAACCGGCCATAGCCATGATAAATTGAAAAAAATCGGTTAGTAAAACCCCTTTTAGTCCACCTAAAATGGAGTAAATAACCGTAACTACTGAAGCGATAAATAATGTTTGAAAGGGACTAAGACCTAACATGACATGGCCTATTTTTACCCCGGCCAACATGACATTAGCCATAATTACCACATTAAAAAATACGCCAAGATATAAGGCTCTAAATCCTCTTAAAAAAGAGGCAATCTTACCTTTATAACGTATTTCATAGAACTCCAAATCGGTGCTGATACCCAGTTTTCGCCACAGTTTTGCATAGATAAATACCGTAAGCATACCGGTAAGTAAAAAGGCCCACCATTCCCAATTGCCGGCCACGCCATTTTTTCGAACAACATTGGCCACAAAATTTGGCGTGTCGGCAGCAAAAGTAGTGGCCACCATAGAAACGCCAAGTAACCACCAAGGCATATTTCTACCGGATAAAAAGAATTCTGTACTACTACTACCGGCTTTTTTGTTTACCAATATACCAATGAGTAAGGAAACGATAAAAAAGGCAACAATAATGCCCCAATCCAGATAATTTAATTGCATAAGTTAAATTGTATTAAGTACGAAAATAAAGGAAATAATTGTATTTTTTTATATGAGCTTATAATTTTTGTTTCTTTTACTGCTTTTTTAACTTGTTAGTCCTTTTAAAATTTAGTGTCGAATTGGTTATAATTTTCTAAGAGGTGAAATAATCTAATACCGAATTCAGGTTTTAAGTATTACATGTTAGGTTTTAGAAAATTTACAATCTCTTGATTTATTGATGCATAACGAATCGAAATCGTTTTCGTATTAAATTGAGCATTTATTATTCCAACACAAATAAAATCTCTAATTTTGTTAATTCAGAAAGAGTGAATGAACATGACAAAAAAAATTAAAAAAATAGGCGTAATGACTTCGGGAGGTGATGCTCCTGGGATGAATGCTGCCATAAGGTCTGTAGTGCGTACTTGTACGCATTATCGCATTGATTGTGCCGGTATTTATAGGGGCTATCAAGGAATGATTGAAGGTGATTTTATCGATATTAACGCTCGTAGTGTTAGTGGTATTATCAACAAAGGAGGTACTATATTAAAATCGGCACGTTCGGATGAATTTAGAACCAAAGCAGGTCGTAAAAAAGCCTACGATCAACTACAAAAAGCAGGGATAGATGCCCTAGTGTTAATCGGTGGAGATGGAACTTTTACCGGTGGTATGATTTTTAATAAAGAATTTGGATTTCCGGTAGTAGGTATACCGGGTACTATTGATAATGATATTTTTGGCACGTCCTTTACGGTGGGTTATGATACAGCCCTTAATACCGTTGTAGAGGTTGTCGATAAAATTAGAGATACGGCTAGTTCTCACAACCGTCTTTTCTTTGTAGAAGTAATGGGACGTGATGCCGGTTTTATCGCCTTAAATGCAGGGATTGGTGCCGGTGCCGAAGAAATTCTAATTCCCGAAGAAGATATGGGATTAGACCGAATGCTACAATCCCTAAAGCGAAGTAAACGTTCCGGAAAATCCTCTAGTATTGTTATTGTAGCCGAAGGGGATAAAACGGGGAAAAATGTTTTTGAACTAGCAGAATATGTGGAAAAGAATATGCCACAATACGAAGTACGGGTTTCTGTTTTAGGGCATATGCAAAGAGGTGGTTCACCTTCTTGTTTTGATAGAGTGTTGGCTAGCCGGATGGGGGTAAAAGCGGTAGAGTTACTGCTCGATCATAAAACCAATTTAATGGTAAGTATTAACAACAACCGAATTGAAACTACAGATTTAGAAAAAGCCGTAAAAGGGCAACATAAAATAAATATGGAACTCATAAGAGTTTCAGACATTATGTCAATTTAAACTATTTAATAAAAGAATAAACAATGATAAAATTAGGAATTAACGGTTTTGGCCGTATCGGAAGACTGGCTTTTCGTGAAGCTATTAAAAGAAATATTGATGTAGTAGCCATAAATGATCTACTGGATGTAGAGTATTTGGCATACTTGTTAAAATATGACTCTGTTCATGGTCGTTTTGACGGTGATGTAAGCGTAAAAAATGGTATGCTGATTGTCAATGGAATGGATGTGCGAGTTACTGCCGAACGCAATCCTGAAAACATCAAATGGGATGAAGCGGGTGCCGAGTATGTGATTGAATCTACCGGTTTCTTCTTAACCAAAGAAAAAGCCTCTTTACACTTAAAAGGAGGTGCCAAAAAAGTAATTCTTTCTGCACCACCAAAAGATGATGTTCCCATGTATGTAATGGGTGTAAATCACACTACTTTAAAACCGGAAACCACTATTTTTTCAAATGCTTCTTGTACGACGAACTGTTTAGCACCGATTGCTAAGGTACTTCAAGATAATTTTGGAATTGAAGAAGCCTTAATGACCACAGTTCATGCGGCGACTTCGGGTCAAACACCTGTAGATGCTCCTTCCGGTAAATGGAGACGAGGTCGTTCGGTATTTGGCAATATTATTCCTACTACAACCGGTGCGGCAAAAGCGGTAACCAAAGTGATTCCTGCTCTTGAAGGTAAGATGACCGGTATGGCTATGCGTATACCGGCTGCCGATGTGTCTATCGTAGATTTAACGGTTAAACTGGAAAAGGCTACAGATTATGACGAAATTAAACGTAAGATGAAAGAAGCTTCCGAAGGGGAACTAAAAGGTATATTATCTTATACAGAAGACGAAGTGGTATCGGCTGATTTTGTGGGAGAGACCCACACCTCAAATTTTGATGCCAATGCAGGCTTAGCTTTAAATGATAAATTCTACAAGATTATTTCTTGGTATGATAACGAATATGGTTATGCTACAAAAATTGTAGAGTTGCTTGTTTATGCGGCTTCTTTGTAGTTGTAAATAAGCTTTTCAGTCACTTTTTAGGTTTTGCCTACGAAGAATAAAAAACAAAACCATCGGTCACTACGGAAATTTTCAATACGTGATGGGTGGTTTTTTTATAAATGAATATATTATTGGGTTAAGTTCGTAAAATTGTAAAATAACTTTACCTTTGTACAAAATTTATTATTTATGTTAAAACTAACTTTACTATCGGCTGTTTTGTTAGGCATTGGTTTTGCCGGAATTGCTATTAAAATATGGGCCAAAAAAGGAGGTGAATTCGATGGTACTTGTTCTAGCCGTAATGCGTCCGGAAAGGGATGTGCCTGTGGTGGCGGTGGAGGTGCTTGCCAAAACTCAGGCGATCATAACCACGATCACCACCATGACGAAGCCCCTAAAATATCAGTTAAGAAAATAGCTTAGCTGGTAGCCTTATTTCTTATTAGGAAGCCGTTTTTGATCTTATAAACCGATTAATATTATTTTGTTGTTTTTGTATTATTTCTTTGTAGTAATAGTCTTGATTCAGACTTTTTACTATGGTTTTCTATTGCGTCGTTTTTCTTTTGCGGCAAAACAACAAACACATTCTAAACCTTTGCCTGTATCGCTGATAATTTCTTGTAGAAACGAAGCGGAAAATCTGAAGAATAATCTCCCTAAAATTATACAGCAAGAGCATTTGCTATTTGAAATTATTCTAATTGATGATGGTTCTACCGATACAACTTGGGCTATTATGGAATCTTTTAAACAAGAAAATCCAAGAATTAAAGTATTAAAGATTCCGGATTCACATTCAGGAAATAAAAAAAAGGCCTTAGCGCTTGGTATTGCACAAGCCACTTACGAGCATCTATTTTTTACTGATGCCGATTGTGTGCCGAATTCTAAAAATTGGTTAGCGAACATGGCGGCATGTTTTACTACTGATAAACAGCTAGTTTTAGGCTATGGGCCTTATAAAAAACAACCGGGCCTACTCAACAAACTGATTCGTTATGAAACACTTCTGACAGCCTGGCAATATTTTGCCTATGCATTATCGGGTATTCCCTATATGGGTGTGGGAAGAAATATGGGCTATACCAAATCATTGTTTACCAAAGCTAAGGGCTTTGAGCGTCATTTGGAATTACATTCCGGAGATGACGATCTCTTTGTCAGTCAAGTATCAACTGATACTAATGTGGCGGTTACTTGGCAGAATCAGACATTTATGTATTCGGAACCTAAGTCTAATTTTGCGGCTTGGATAGCTCAAAAGCGTAGACATATTACTACGGCCACACATTATAAGCCACTCCATAAGCTAATGTTGGGACTTTTTTACAGTTCACAACTCCTTTTTTTTCCATTGTTTATAGGCTTGTCTGTTAGTGGTTTTGCGATAGATAAACTCCTTTATTGGGTTTTTATTCGGTATTTTTTTTACTATGTTAATATAATTCCGGCAGCCAAAAAATTAAAGGAAACAGATTTACTCATTTGGGCTCCTTTTTTAGAATTGTATTTGATTGTAATGCAATTGCGTATCTTTACAGCCAATTTAGGACAGAAACCTAAAGAATGGTAGTTTTTTATTGATGGTGGAAAAAAATATTCAAAGAACTATAGAAGCAGCAAAATCGGGAAGCCAGTTGGCTTATAAGGATTTATTAACTATGTATTGGGGCGATATATACCGATTTTTGCTCGCAAAATGTCAAAATGAATATGAGGCCGAAGATCTTACCATAAAAACATTTTCCAGAGCTTTTGATAAATTGGATTTATATAAGGCTAAGTATTCGTTTAAAAATTGGTTATTGACTATTGCATCGCATTTGTTTCTAGATTTTGTACGGTCACAAAACAGAAAAATAGAATCCGTCGATATTGATAAAGAAAAGATAAATAAACTTGTTGATTTAGTTCCTTCTCCGGAAGATAAGTTAATTCAAGAGCAGCATCTGTCAGAGTTATTACAGTATATAAAACAGCTAAAACCGCATTATAGAGCCGTTATTAATTTACGCTATTTTCAAGAATATTCTTATAAAGAAATTGCAGAAGAGTTAGGAGAATCCCTTAATAATGTAAAGGTGAGATTGTTAAGAGCACGAAAGCTACTTAGCGAATTGATTAGAAAACAAAAAGGATGATTTTTTATTATCTACATATCAATTACTTTTAGTATTTTTGTTTTAAATCAACCAAAATCTATATGAGTTTAGTTAATGCTAAAGACCTTATCAAAGCCTTAAAAATTGAAAAATTAGGTTTTTTAGGTAACTTAATAGCTTGGTTAGTTTTGCATCTTTCTCGTATCTCAGGGATTAATAAAGTATATTCAAAAGTTGAACATCTAGAAGGAGATGCCTTTTTTGAGGAACTGTTAAATCAATTTAATCTCAAATACGAAATTCCAGAAGAAGATTTAAAAAGAATCCCTAAAGAAGGTCCATTTGTTACCATATCCAATCATCCCTTAGGAGGTGCCGATGGTATTATTTTATTAAAGATTCTTACAGAAAGAAGAAAAGATTTTAGAATAACCGCAAATTTTTTATTAGAAAAAATTAAACCTATCCGGCCTTTTATTATTTCGGTAAACCCATTTGAAAACAGAAAAGATATAAAAATGAGGATGGGAGGATCACAGGCTTCTATCCATCATCTAAAAAATGGAGGTGCGTTGGGATTTTTCCCTGCCGGAGAGGTTTCTACCCAGAAAGAGGGTGATATCTATATTGATAAAGAATGGAGCAAAGGGGTTATTAAAATTATTCAGCAAGCTAACGTGCCGGTGGTACCTATTTACTTTCATGCCAAAAATAGCCCGTTTTTTTATTTTTTATCCGGAATTAGTGACTTGCTTAGAACGGCAAAATTACCTTCAGAACTGCTGAATAAGAAGTATAAAAGTATTAAAATCCGTGTAGGTAAGCCTATTCGTGTTAATGAGCAAGAAAAATATACAAGCATACCGGATCTTTGCCAATTTTTACGTCAAAAAACGTATATGTTGGCCAATGCCTATTCCAAAGATACAAATCGACTGGCTACAGCTACCCAAAAACTCAAGATTTCATCTTCGGCTAAAAAAATTGCCAAGCCGGTTAAAATTGAAGGTGTTGAGAGAGAGATACAGTTGTTACGCGAATCTGACAATCGGTTATTGGCGGTAAAGGATTACGAGATATTCATTGCGCCGGCTAAAGCAATTCCCAATATTTTATTTGAAATAGGTCGTTTGCGTGAAATTACTTTTAGAGAAGTTGGAGAAGGAACAAATAAGGAAATAGATCTGGATAAATTTGATAATTATTACTACCATCTTTTTTTGTGGGATTTAAAAAATAAAAAAATTGCCGGTGCTTATAGAATGGGTTTAGGGCACGAAATATTTCCAAAATATGGGGAAAAAGGTTTTTATATCAGAACCCTTTTTAGCTTCGAACCGGAGCTCCATAAAATGCTATCGCAATCTATAGAAATGGGTAGGGCCTTTGTTATCAAAGCCTATCAACAAAAGCCAATGCCACTCTTCTTGTTGTGGAAAGGTATTGTACATGTAACACTTAGGTATCCGCAGAGTAAATACTTAATTGGTGGGGTAAGTATCAGTAATCAGTTTTCAAATTTTTCTAAATCCTTGATGATTGAATTTATGAAATCCAATTATTACGATCCTTTTGTCGCGCAATATATCCATCCCAAAAAAGAATATAAGGTAAAACTTAAAGATGCCGATAAAGATTTTGTTTTTGATACTACACAGGCCGATTTGAATAAATTTGATAAATTAATAAACGAAATTGAACCCGGTGCATTAAGAGTTCCGGTTTTGATTAAAAAATATGTCAAACAAAATGCACGACTGGTTGCTTTTAATGTGGATCCAAAATTCAATAATGCGATTGACGGTTTAATGTATATTAGAATCGCGGATCTACCCGATAGTACGGTAAAGCCTGTTTTAGAAGAATATCAGGCAGAATTACTTAAAAAGAACGAAGAAAGCTGTTGATATAATACCGTCAATAGAAGATTAATCTCCCTTCATAATGTGCTGTTACATCTACTACCGGTGGATGATAATAAGAGACTAAATTACCGATGGAATACAAATCACCTCTTAAAATTTCTGTAGGATAAACACGTAAAGTATTTTCCGCTCGATGAAACACATGCACTTCTTTTGCTACCAATTGTTCCCCTTCAAACCGGCCGATACCATTGTAATAACCCAGTATCAATTGGTCGGTAGTTCCTGATACATAACAATTTGCAATTCCATTGGATACCACATAAAGCTTATGATTGTCAATTTGAATGTCAAAATCACCCACATTCAAGGAGTTGCTTTCATCATCCTCAACTAATAAGGTTAATTCCGGAAAATGTAAGATACCCTCGGAAACAATTTGATATTCACTTGCATTGCGTATTGATGTAATAAGAGGACTGGATACATAAACCTTTGCCGGAGCGTAAGAACCACTTAGCATACACGTTGCATCGGCTTCCATTTCTAAAACACCATCTCGACTGCTGATATGAACATTATCAATTTTATTTTCGCCTGTACTCAGCACGACTTTTTGTGTTGGTGCTTCTTGAATGCTAAGTTGAATACCCGATCCTACAATTATTTTTTCAAAGGGAGCTACTTCTATTTCTGTTTCAATCCTATTTCCGGGACGTTCCAAGCAAGCTTGTTGACAAGAGATTACACTGATTACAATTATAAGAGTAGTAACTATTTTCATTTTTTCTTAGGTGAATATACAATGCCAAGCATTACATACTCGGCTTTAAAGTTATGGACTTTTAAGGTAAGATCAAGGGCTACTGTATTGGAATATAAAGGATGTTTTAAGCCTATTTTTTGGTAAACAGAAGGGGTGTTCATTAAGGGGTGATAAAGATAATAACCTACATTAGTCTCTAATGAAATTTTATTAAAAACTAATTCGTGACCCACAAATAATCCAAGTTGTTTGTGATCTAATAATTCCCTATTGGGGTATTCAATTTGGGTGTGATATCTAAATTCGGCTAAAGCCTTAACAGCTTGAGAATTAAAAAAATCCAGGCCACTTTGTAAAAAACTTTTTTGTCCTATCTTTTTATGGGTATAGACAGAGATAGCATAAACCGGTTTATCACCAAGGCCAGCTTTTGATTCGTGTATTCCCAAGTTAAAAGAAACTGAATAATGTAGTTTTTCTTTCGGGATAGATTCTCTTTTTGCTTTTTTGGGGTAGTGTAGACTTTGTTTTTCTTGATAGCGCAAGCCCAGATTGATAAAAAGAGAATTGATACCGAAATTAGGATTTTTATAACTGGCATTGGAATAATGGGTTAGTAGTAAACCGGCTTGAAAATGGCAACGTTCCCCGAGGATTGGATAGTTGTACTCCAGCTTAAAAAATTCGGCTAATTGAATGTTAGAACTCATCGCCACATTTTTGTTATTCGATTCCAAATCCAAAGGACTAGTATCATACGCCAAACCGGTTCTAACCTGTAAATTCAATTGATTTTTGGCATTTCTATTGAGTAGGTAATAAGTAGTTTGGTATTGAATACCGAAAACCTTTCCCAAATTAGGATTGTTGAAATCTTGAAAGGATACGGACAGTCCCCAATCGGGATAGTTATATCTTTGTTTCCAAGGCGTTTTTGTATCTGCATTTTTTTGCCAGCTGATGCTGGCAAAATGTGGATGAGCTGTTACCAAATGAGCAATCAATTTTTTGTGTTTAATAATACTTCCTATACCATAGTCAACTTGCCAATAATCAGGAGTGTTTTGGGCTATAGAAGAGTGGTCTATCCAAATAAAAATGAAGACTAATAAAACCGAAAGGTTTATTTTAGAATAAAGTGCCATTTTTTAGTATTCAATTCTTGTAACAAATCATTAGTAATAGCAATCTTAAATCTCCGACTGGGCATATGGATTTTTAATTTCTCTTTTAAATCATAAATCAAAAAATTGAGCTCTTTTTTCCCTTTATAGGTTTTAATCAGATCGGCTAACTCTTCGATTAGCTCGTGATTTATACTTTTAATAGAAAATTGTAGTGTTAATTTTTTGGATAGGTTTTCCAAAACATCTTGAAGCATTTGGAAACCAAGAAACTGTATGCGGGTATCACCTTCTTTCCAGCCCTTGGTAATTTTGATACGAATATGTAAAAAAGCATTGGGCACTAAAAAATGTTTAAACCGTAAATAATCTTCTCCAAAGATTCTAAACTCGTAAGAATCCATATAATCTTCTAGGGTAAAAATACCCCATTCTTTACCATTTTTAGACATTCTATTGGACGCACTCGTAACAATACCTCCCAGACTCAGTTCTTTGTCTATCAATTCTTGTGGATTTTGTAATAAATCCAATTGCCCATTGCAATAATACTTTAATTCATTTTTGTAATCGTCTAAGGGATGGCCAGAAATATAGATGCCTACAACCTCTTTTTCTTTAGATAATTTTTCCATTATGGTCCATTCTTCACAAGTAGGAATAGCCGGTTCAGGCAAACTGGTTGCGGCACTTTCTCCGCCAAAAAGCGACATTTGAGAGGAATTTTGATTCTCCTGATATCGATTTCCAAATCTAATGGCTTTATCTAAAAAAGTAGTACCTTTTTCGTCAGTAGCAAAATATTGAGCTCGATTTGTTCCCGAAAATGAATCGAAGCCTCCAGCCAAAGCAAGACCCTCAAAAACACGCTTATTAGCTGCTCTTAGGTCTATACGTTTTGTTACATCAAAGATAGATGCAAAGGGACCATTTTTTTTGCGTTCATTAATAATAGATTCAACAGCACCTTGTCCTACGCCCTTAATACCTCCCATACCAAAACGGATGGCACCTTCTTTATTAACGGCAAATTTATAATAAGATTCATTGACATCAGGGCCCAAAACGGCTAGACCACTGTGTTTACATTCATCCATATAAAAAGTAACTTTCTTGATGTCACTCATATTATTAGATAAAACAGCAGCCATAAATTCGGCAGGGTAATGTGCCTTAAGATAAGCCGTTTGGTAAGCAATAAACGCATAACAGGTTGCGTGAGATTTGTTAAAAGCATAGGAAGCAAATTTTTCCCAATCTTTCCATATTTTCTCTAAAGTTTCTTTTGGATATCCGTTTTTATGCCCATTTTCAATAAACCGAGGTTTCATTTCATTCAGAACAGCAATTTGTTTTTTACCCATTGCTTTTCGCAGTTGGTCGGCATCTCCTTTGGAAAAATCAGCTAGAATCTGAGAAAGTCGCATTACTTGCTCTTGATATACGGTTACGCCATAGGTTTCTTTCAGAATATCTTCCATAATAGGAAGGTCATATTCTATTTGTGAAATCCCATGTTTTCGTTCCACATAAAGAGGAATATAATCCATTGGACCGGGTCTGTATAGTGCCACCATAGCAATTAAATCGGCAAACTCTGTAGGTTTTAAATCTTTAAGACTTTTTCGCATCCCCACCGACTCAAATTGGAAAACACCTATGGTTTCCCCTTTTTGAAAAAGTTCATAGGTTTTTTCATCATCTAAAGGAAATTCATCGGGTTCGAGTTGCTTTTTATGGATAGCTTTTACAATTTCTACCGTATCTTTAATAAGGGTTAAGGTCTTAAGTCCTAAAAAGTCCATTTTTAACAATCCGGCACTTTCCACAACTGTATTGTCAAATTGTGTGACATACATATCGGTATCCTTAGCTGTGGCTACGGGTACCAGATTGGTTATTTCTTCCGGTGTAATGATAAACCCACAGGCATGTACACCGGTATTACGAACAGAGCCTTCAATTTTTTGTGCTTGCTGAATAGTAATGGCTTCTAGTTCTTCTCCGTCGGCAATATTTTTTATTTCGTTGACATTGAGTTGTTCCTCTTTACGCAACTCTTTTATTTTTTTCTTATTTTTTTCGGTTTCGTTAAAAATGGTGTCCAATTTAACCAACGGTAAAAGTTTCGCGATACGATCGGTTTCGTGTAAAGGTAACTCCATAACCCGTCCGGTGTCACGAATAGATGATTTAGCACCTAGTGTACCGTAGGTAATAATTTGAGCTACATTCTCTTGACCGTATTTTTCTGTAACATAATCAATTACTTTTTGACGTCCATCATCATCAAAGTCGATATCAATATCGGGCATTGAGACTCTTTCAGGGTTAAGAAACCGCTCAAAAAGCAAATCATATTTAATAGGATCTACATTGGTTATCCAAAGGCAGTAAGCCACAGCCGATCCGGCAGCAGAACCACGTCCCGGACCAACAGAAACACCCATTTCTCTAGCTTTTTTTATCAAATCCCAAACGATAAGAAAGTAACCCGGATATCCGGAATCATCAATGGTCTTTAGCTCAAAATCTAAGCGTTCTTCTATCTCTGGTGTTAGCGTTTTCCAACGTTTTTTTGCGCCTTCATAGGTCAAGTGTCTTAAGTATGCATTTTCACCTCGAACGCCATTATCTTTAAGGTCTTCTTCATTGACAAAAGATTTAGGAATAGCAAATTTGGGCAATAGAATATCACGTTTTAAGGTGTAGGTTTCTATTTTAGAGAGAATCTCTTGTATATGTAAGATGGGTTCCGGCCAGTCTGCAAAAAGGCTTTTCATCTCATCCGATGACTTGAAATAATACGAATCGTTTTCTAGTCCTTTTCGATACCCTCTACCACGACCTTTTGGTGTAGATTGGTACTCTCCTTCCTTAATGCACAGTAGAATATCCTGTGCTTCTGCTTCAGATTGATGGGTAAAATAGGTGTCGTTGGTGGCGATAGTTTTAACTTGATGCTTTTCACTAAAAGTGCGTAATACCTCGTTGACGTGATTTTCTGTATCAAGACCGTGGCGCATTACTTCTAGATAAAAGTCATCTTCAAAGGTTTTTTTCCACCACAATAATGCTTCTTCGGCTTGTTTTTCACCGATATTGAGTATTTTAGAGGGTATTTCTCCATGAAGATTACCACTTAATACCACCAAATCGTCTTTATATTGTTCAAGTAATTTTTTATCAATTCGCGGTACATAATACTTACCTACGGTATGCGAAATAGAGGAGAGTTTTGTAAGGTTACGATAGCCGTTTTTGTTTTTAGCTAACAATACAATTTGGTATCCATTGTCTTTTACTTTCTTATTGGTGTGATCTTCACAGACATAAAATTCAGAACCTATTATAGGTTTAATTGGTGACATTAATTGAACCACACCTAGTTCTCGTGCCTCTTTTTCATCAATATCAATTTTTTTAAGTTCTTTGTCTTCTAAAGTATCAATAGACAGCGGCATTAGTTTTTTTTCTTCCTCGGTGAGTTCCCGCTCTTTCTCATCTAATGTAAGTTGAGCAATCTTGGCTTTTAGGTATTTTTTTTTGTATTGAAGTTTTATCTTCGTATTGTATGCCAAGGCTTCTTTTACAAAATTAAAAGCACCC
Organism: Flavobacteriaceae bacterium; assembly: GCA_024763245.1. Taxonomy (GTDB): domain Bacteria; phylum Bacteroidota; class Bacteroidia; order Flavobacteriales; family Flavobacteriaceae; genus DQTL01. The sequence goes on from JANTFW010000006.1 coordinate 27,695, forward strand.
ATCATATTGCCGAGATCGGTAACGGCAACAGCAGGCATATTCATTTTAATAGCTGCATTTATTAAATCGGAAGTAGAAGAAGTAGATTGAAGTATAGAAAATTTGGAATGGTTATGTAAATGGGCAAAAGGAGCATCTTTAAGTACTTCAGGAATAGTTTGAGTAGCTGTTTCTGTTTTTTTTTGTGCCTTGAATCGGGCACTTTCTTCTTTGAGATTACGGTGTTTAATTCCCGCAGGTTCAATTATATGGGGGTTTAGGGTCTTGAACTCTGTAAAGTAATCGGCTTGAACTTGTAGGTCTTCTTCGGTAAATACGTTTCTTCTAATCAACTCCAAAAAACAGCGACTTGTTGCCTCTACATCAGCAGCTGCATTATGAGCCTCAAGGAAAGAGACTTCAAAAAGATGCTCATGTAATTCAGTGAGTTTAGGGTATTTAAATTTTCCACCTCTTCCACCGGGAAGTTGGCATAGTTGTGCGGTAGTTTCGGTACAGGTATCGAGTGCCGGTTTATCATTTAGAGCGGTTGCTATACCCATTCGGTAGAATTCACTACCCATCACTTTTAAATCAAAATCAAGATTTTGTCCAACGACAAATTTTGTTTTTTCGATGACCTCATTAAAAAGGCCCAGCACCTCTGATAGAGGTCTTCCTTTTTCTTGAGCTAATTGGGTTGAAATGCCATGGATTTTTTCGGATTCAAAGGGAATAGTAAAATCATCAGGAGTAATAATAAAATCTTGATTCTCAATAAGATTCCCCCATTTATCGTGCAGTTGCCAAGCAATCTGTACACAACGCGGCCAATTATCGGTATCCGTAATAGGTGCCTTATAATTCTTTGGTAATCCGGTTGTTTCTGTATCAAAAATTAAGTACATATTGCTAGAAAAAAAGTTGTAATACGAGTGTTTAAAAGTAAAAAAAAAGGGCATTAAAAAATAGGGATGGAAGTTTATTTATCAACAAAACGTATTTTGTTTAAAAAGAAAATACAACTAAAAGTCTACCCGATTTATTTTAATAACCTGAGTTCGACCTAAACTTTGCTCACAGTTTCAGATAATTAGCTCATAGGCAATCTAAATTTATGAGAACTATCTGGATAATTTGAGTGAATTTGGGCAGTATATGGGCTAATTATCGAAATCTACTATTAGAAAATAATACAGCATCTTTTCACTAAAAAACCATTTGCAATAACTAGTTATAACTACTTGATTTTTAGCAAAAATCTACTGTATTATTGACTTTCTGTGAGATAAATCTTAGGTCGAACTCAGGTTAAAAACTTGCTGCCCTTGTCTTTTTAAAATATATAGACACTAACCAACTTTGTAGAAATACAGTTTTATTGGCGTTGTGTAGGACTAAATAATTTTCTTTAGCAACGGTATTGTTGTAATTCTTGGCTGAGTTTATGACTATAAACTACCTCGGGACAAAGTCCCGAAGTATTACATTGTATGTTCTGTCTGCTTTTCAGCTTTTGCCTTGCGAATAAATTTATTCCGCATAGGTTACACTAAAACTACCCTCGGTAATTTCAAAGGAAGGTGTGCTAGCATTCAAATGCTGTGCAGTAAAAAGGAAAGTACCTTCAATAGTCCTAGCTGAAGCATTATGAGCCGTTATCGTAATACTCCCCGAAGCAGCAGAATAGAGTTCGGTATTTGATAAGTTGTACTGCGCACTAAAAGAACCTTGAGTTGGTATTGCTGAAAAATTATAGGTTCCGGGTGTTGCACTGTCAAAAGGAATTGATAATCCAATGCTCTGTAAGCTATTTTTTGTAGCAGTAATAGAAATATTTGTGTTTCCTGCAAGACTAGTTTTGGTAGCCTGTACAGCATTCTCTACAAATTTATCCCCATCTACTTTAGCGAAAAATTCATTTTCATTATCATTTGGTAACTCCGTAACATAAGGTATATTGGTAAAAACACCATCTGAAATGGTTTTACTATCACCTGCTCCCGTTTGTGTGTAAGCTTCGAAAGTACCGGAAATTAGTTTATTGGCAGTATCAATTTCTACAATAGTAACCGTTCCTGTGGAGTTTTCAACAGTAGTACCGGCTATATAGGAAGTTGTAGCATTATCATCCTCTTTATAGGCTAAAGCAGTGTTGGTAGTAGCTGAACTATCGCAATCAAAACTGTAACTGCCCACCAAATCACTCTCTACCATGATGGTGATGAGTTCACCATTATCGGCAATACCTGTAATATTTGTAATACCACTTACAATAGAAGCAGTACTGTTTTCTGGTTCAAATAATACGTCAATTACAGTTGCTTTAAAAACGGCATCTGAATTATTGTCATCATCGTTGTTATTATCGTTGTTATCATTATTATCATTATTGTGAATGGTTCCATCTAAACTATATTCTTCATGTACAGGAACTTCACAAGAGAGTATGGCGGTAATAATAAATAAAATAAAAAATAGGTGTTTGAGTTACGTAAGGTGCAGTGTATATTTTTGGTAAAAGTAATAAAAGTTTGCTATTCCATCATTACATACAGTGAATGTATTGATCTACTAATGATTTAATAGCCTCTTCTTTTTGGTAGAGTCTTTCGCTTAAATCTTTGTCATTGTATGATTTTAATCGATTAATAAATCCATCAATAGTACCTTTTGGAAAAACACCTTCTTTTTCAAAAAAGCTTCTGTCCTGCTCCAAATATTCTGCAGATTCGGCACAGGAATTTGGCAAACTTTTTAAGGAGTTGTATAAATCTTTGTGTTTGTCATCAAAAATATTCACATTGACATATAATTTAGCTGCTTTTTCTAAGGAATCATCAGCCAGTAAGCCGTCTTTAGCCGCCAAAATCATTCCGGCTAGTAAATGATATAGATCAGCGGAACCATCAGGGGCTCTAAACTCCACAGTTTGTTTTCCAGGGATATAAGGCACTTCTCCTCTTTCTTGAGGATTGGCGTTTTTAATCATATTCGTTTTTGCAATCCATCCTAGTGGAACACGCACTAATACAGAACGGTTGCTATCGCCCCAGCAGACCATTGTAGGAGCTTCTTGGTGTGGAACTAAGCGAAGGTAGGAGGTAGGGATTGTATTTCCAAAAGCCGTTAAAGCCTGGGCTTTGTCTAATATACCGGCAATAAATTTTTTGGCAATATCGGTTAAGCCTATCTCATTTGCCATATAATTTATGCCATCTTTTTCCAATAACATATGGATATGAAGCCCGCTACCTGCTTTGCCTACAGTGATTTTCGGTGCAAAACTAATCTCAACACCATATTTTTGACCTAACATCCGTAAGATCCATTTTGATATGATGAGTTGTTCTACTGCTTGTTCGGCTTCTACCGGAATAAATTCGATTTCGTGTTGTTCGTAGCTATGATTTTCGGTGGTAAAGTTTCCCACTTCAGCATGTCCATATTTAATTTTACCTCCGGATTGCGCAATAATACGAAGTGCTTCGGTTCTTAATTTTTCCCAATTTGTAAATGGAGGAGAGGCATGATATCCTTTTTGATCTTTTGTCGGGTATAAATTATTCTTTTCGCTGATAACATAATACTCTAATTCTCCCATAGCCTTAAAAGTATATCCGGTTTCTTGGGTAAAGAGCCTAGAGGCTTTTTTGAGAATATATTCCGGGGCGCTTTCCAAAGGGTGTCCGTCTTTGGTATAGAAAGAACATAAAATATCGAGAGTAGGTTGTTCCGTAAATGGATTTACAAAAGCTGTTCTAAAACGAGGAATCACATATAAATCACTAGAATCTGCGTCAATATATGAAAATAGGCTGGAACCATCGACCCGCTCGCCGGTAGATAAAATGGATTCGAGGTAATCTTTACTGGTTATCACAAAATTTAGTGTCTTGAGTTTGCCATCTTCTCCTACATACCTAAAGTTTAGCATTTCAATTTGATGGTCATCGATAAATTTAATGATATCATATTTGGTAAATTCAGCCGCTGGTTTTTTTAAATGTTTGACCAGTTTGTTTGGATTCATTAAAATTTCTAGATCTCTCATAATATATTTGTTTTTTGAACAGATGCAAAAATAAGATATTTTAAGGTACTATGTTGCTGTTTGTTAAAATGTTTGTACATTTGCAGGCTCAATTAATAATCAAGGTCGTGTACCTTAAAAAATTAACAAATTATGCCAGTAAAAATTAGATTACAAAGACACGGTAAAAAAGGGAAACCTTTCTATTGGATAGTAGCCGCTGATGCTCGTGCAAAAAGAGATGGTAAATACTTGGAAAAACTAGGTACTTATAATCCGAATGTTAACCCTGCAGTTATTGATATTGATATTGATGGTGCTGTAAAATGGTTAGATAACGGTGCTCAGCCTACAGATACTGCCCGTGCTATATTATCTTACAAAGGTGTTTTGTATAAGAAACACTTAGCCGGAGGTGTGAAAAAAGGTGCTTTTTCAGCAGAAGAAGCCGAAAAGAAATTTCAAGAATGGCTAGATGCCAAAGCTAGTAAAATTGAAGCTAAAGCTAAAGGTTTGATGAAAGCCAAAGAAGATGCTGCAGCTAAATTGTTAGCAGCGGAAAAAGCAATTAATGAAGAACGTGCTGCTGCGGCTAAAGAAGCTGAAAATGCAGCTATTAAAGCAGAAGCAGATGCAAAAGCAGCTGCTGAAGCGGCTGAAAAAGCGGCTACAGAAGAGGTTGAGGCTAAGCCTGAAACTATTGATGATGCTGCCGCTGCTGCAGAAGGAAATACAGAAGCTGCTGAATAATTATAAATTTAGCAAATGCAAAAATCAGCGTGTTTTTATGCGGGTAAAATAGTAAGAAAACACAGTTTTAAAGGAGAACTAATTATCAAAATTGATAAGGATACTCCCGATAGTATTACAGAATTGGAATCAGTTTTTATTGCGTTAGGCAATAATCTGGTTCCTTTTTTTATTGAAAAAAGTGCTTGGCAAAAAACCTTACAACTACGCGTAAAACTGGAAGATATAAATACAGAAGCTGATGCAGATGCTTTAATTAATAAAGAAATTTATTTACCAAAAGAGTTACTTCCTGAACTTGACGGAAACCATTTTTATAAAGCAGAAATAATTGGTTATACCTTAGAGGATATTCATCAAGGTAAGGTAGGAGTGATTAAGGGAGTGAATGAACATACACCTCAACCCCTCTTCGAGGTGATTGATGCTAAGGGTAATTTTATCTTAGTACCTGCTATTGATGCCTTTATTAGAGCAATTAATCACGAGAGCAATACCATACTTGTTGAGACTCCTGATGGATTATTAGATTTACACGCTTAACAGTGTTTTCCGTTTTATGAATTTTCGGTTTAAACAATTTATAGTGCAACAAGAGCTTGCGGCAATGAAAGTGGGTACCGATAGTATTTTGTTAGGTGCTTGGGCTAATATTAATGCAGAGGTAAATAGTATTTTAGATATAGGGGCCGGTACCGGAATACTATCATTGATGTGTGCACAACGTAGCACAGCTACGGTTATTGATGCTGTGGAGCTAGAAGATAATGCCTTTGTAGAAGCGGTGTCTAATTTTGAAAATTCACCTTGGGCTGACCGTCTATTTTGCTATCATAGCTCCATTCAGGAATTTGCTTTGGAAATAGATACCACCTACGATTTTATTATAGCCAATCCGCCTTTTTTTAGTCCATCGGCAATACAAGAGGTTTCAAGTAGAACTATGGCGCGTCAAACGCATCTATTAAATCATATGAGTTTGCTAAAAGCTGTAAAAAGTTTGTTACATTCCACAGGAACTTTTGCGGTGATTATTCCTTTTGATATGGAATCTTTTTTTTGCAAGCTGGCAACAAATATGGGATTGTACGTTTGTCGTACTACCCGTGTTAAGGATACGTTTAAGGCACCGGTAAAAAGGAGTTTGTTACAGTTCTCATTTCAAAACCAGTTTACAGAAGAACATATTTTAATTCTTAAAGACAAACAGGGAGTTTATTCAGAAGAATTTAAAGCGCTAACCCAAGACTATTATTTAAATTTCTAAAGAGATACTATTGATTTATGAATCGTTTTTTACTCTTTATACCATCCGGCATATTTAATATAGCTATCCGCTATTCGTTCTATTTCACCGGAAACTAAGTCGGCTGAAATATCCTTAACTTTTTTAGCCGGAATTCCGGCATAAATACTTCCGCTTTCCACAAGGGTGCCCTTGGTGACAACAGCTCCTGCTGCAATAATACTATTCGATTCAATAATTACAGCATCTAAGATTACAGCGTTCATACCAATTAATACATTGTCCTTAATCGTACAGCCATGAACGGTAGCATTGTGTGCAATGGATACGTTATTACCAATAGTGGTAGGATGTTTTTTATAGGTTCCATGGATAACAGCCCCATCTTGTACATTGACTTTGTTACCCATTCTAATATAATTAACATCTCCACGTAGAACCGCACTAAACCAGACACTACAATGGTCACCCATAATTACGTCTCCTAGTACAGCCGAGTTTTCCGCAAAAAAACAATTGCTGCCAAATTGCGGTGTTTTTCCGTTAATGGTTTTCTGTATCATCTCATTAAATTCTAAAGCCTACTCCAAAGCGTATTATTTGTCGAGATTCGGTATCGACATATCCGGTTTGTTTTTGTTTTAAGAAAGCCTTGACATAGCTAAAATTACTATGAAAATAGATGCGTTCTATTACACTATAGCTTAAACCCAGACCGGCATTAAACCCGGTATAACTGGAAGAGGTGCTGCTTTTATTGTAGTTGTATACACTAAATCCGGCGGATACATATAATCTAAATTTTTCATAATCATCTAAGTTTAACTTCGTGAAGAAATTGATGTGATTAATTAAAAAATTAAAAGGTTCGTTGGAAGAATATTGTAGAATTTTGTTCCCTTGGTTTAGGTCAAATTTATACTCGATGCCATAATTAAATTTATCATTGGCAGTTAATTGATATTGAATGGCAGCTCCAAAAATACCTTGAACATCGGTATATTGGTTGGTTGACTTTTCGAAATCTAAGGGGTAGTGTAATTCAAAAGACAATCCGGAATCCTGTGATTGGGCTTTGTGAAAAACGCTGAAACTAAGTACGAGTAATAGAAAAATTTTATTCATTATAATCTTTTGTTTTGGTAAATGTAATATTCTTATGTAATACGACAAAGAATTAACTAAAAAAACCTAAAAGTCGAGCTTTTTTTGAACTGGCAACGGGCAGTGCTTTATTGTTTTTTAAAACAACCATACCTCCTTTTCCTTTTTGGTAACTCTGAATGGCACTGACATTAACCAAATAGCTTTTATGAATTCGGGTAAAACCATTTTCGGCTAATTTCTTTTCAAAAAATCCCAATGTTTTACTCACTAGTTTTGTGATATCATTTTCAAGAAATAAATGGGTATAGTTATCATCGGCTTGGCAATATAGGATACTTTGGGTATCTATAACTTCAAATCCGGTTTGTGTGGGAATACTTATTTTTGTGTTATGGTTGGTGATTTTGGGCTGAAGGATTTCTTGAGATAATTGGCGTTCCTTTGCCTTAATTTCAGTGACAAAATCTACCGCTTTTATCAGTTCATCAATAGATATGGGTTTTAATAAATAATAGGCTGCGTGTTCATTTAAAGCATCAATTGCATATTGATTATAGGCGGTTACAAAGATAGTTTCAAAGGAGCGATCACCAACTTGCTCTAATAGATCAAAGGCATTGCCGTAGGGCATTTCTACATCTAAAAATACCAAATCTAGCTCATTTTGTCTAATTAACAACAAGGCTTGTTTTATATTCTCGGCTTCTCCCACAATTTGTACATTAGGACAGTATTTGTGTAAGTATTTTTTAAGAATATCACGACTTGTTTTCTCGTCTTCAACGATAATGGATTGTAATGGGGTCATATATACTTTTTTTGTATTGAGGTCAATCTTTTTTAAGGAGTAATACTACTTTTGTACCACTTTGATCTTCATAGAGGTCACTAATACTAACCGCTACTTTATCTCGGTACATTTCATTGAGTATTTGTATACGTTTTTTGATATTATTCATTCCTTTAGATTGTTGTTTTTTTTGATTTTGAGTTTTTAATTGTTTAGATTTTTGACGTCCAATACCATTATCGGTAATAGTAATTGACATAGATTCTGAGTCAATTTGCTTAAAAATAACACTTAATTTTCCTTTGGTTTTTTTGTAACGCAATCCGTGCCAAACGGCATTTTCTACATAAGGTTGTAAAAGCATGGGTGGTATTTGAAATTCGGATACTTGTAATTGCTCATCAATATGAAGTTCATAATCAAACTTATCTTGAAAACGCGAGTGTTCTAATTTTAAATAGAGGGCTAATAATTCAATTTCTTTTGCCAAGGGGATAAAATCTTGTTCGGAGTTATTAAGGACGTTGCGCATTAAGGTGGAAAACTCGGTTAGGTATCGATTTGCTGCCCGTTCATCACTTTGTGCTATAAAACTATTAACCGAATTGAGTGCGTTAAAAATAAAATGAGGATTCATTTGAGAACGCAATGATTTTAATGCCAATAAATTGTTGGCTAATCGGCGTTGTTTGTTGTTTTTATACATAGCATACAAGGCCACACTAAATAAGAGAAGCCCGACTATTAACGCATAGATCAATAGCTTTTGTCTTTTGTAATTAGAGTCGGATAATTCTTTTTCGCGTTGGGTTAATTGTATGCGACTTTTGGATAATTCTCTGTCTTTTTCAAGAGAATTGATGCGGTTTTGCTTTTCTCTAAGATTATTGTTAAGGGCAATAATGTCTTCAATTTCTTTTTCTTTTTGTTGGTATAATTTATCGACTAATTTGGCATATTCCTGATATTTTTGAAGGGCTTTTTTTGAATTTCCTATTTTTTTGTACAGTTCTGATAACTGTTGTACGGCGTCTTTTTGTGTTTGGAGTTCTTTTAGCTCTTTGGCTTTTGAGGCGCTTTTTTCAAGATAAGGTATAGCTTTGTTAAATTCTTTCTTGTTTAGATAGGCTTTCCCAATTTCCAAATTGAGCTGTGGAGTCGTAATATTTCTAGTAGCTGAAACCTCATTAGTCAGCAAATCAACTCTATCGACTTGAGCCTCTTCTAATTCTTTGAGTGTTTGTTTTCTCAGTTGAATTTCGTTATCATAATCATTATTTTGTTGATAGATATCCGCTACGTTATTTTGAACATTTGCTCTTTTTTTTAGGTGTTCTGATTTTGCACTTTTTAGTGTATTTTGTATATATAACGAGGCTTCTTTATCTTTTCCTTCCGTAGTGAGCAATCCGGCAATTTTAGTATTTAATTCAGAGATTTTAGGAGTTATTTTATGCGTTGTGGCAATCCTAACTGCTTTTTTATAATACGAAATAGCTAAGTCGGTTTGTTGCTGAGATAAGGTGACATTCCCAAGTCCTTCTAGTACTTGAATTCTTTGCCAATTGGATAAATCGTCGTCTAACAATTGTTCAAAAATAGAAGTACTCTCTTTATAGTTATTTGTCTTAAACAAAGCGGTAGCAAGTTTTAGCTGCAAGTCACTGCTTTTGCCTTTTTGTATGGCGGTTTGGTAGCTGCTTACGGCTAAGTCATATTGTTTTAAGGCCATGTAATTGTCCCCTAAAAGTGTATAACTACGGATTATATCTTTTTTACTCTGCCTGCTGTTGCTTTGTAATTGTTTTTCGATAAAGTCGATACTTTTATACCGGTTTTTGGTAGTATAATAGTAAGCAGAATCTAAGTAGTTTTTTGTTTTGGAATAACTACTGTATTTTCGCTTTGAAGATGTAGGCCGGCTGCGTATGCTCTCGGATTCGTCCTGTACCTTATATTCCGAGCGACCATCTAACCGATAACTGTTTATTCGATTTTCGTTCTTACTTAAAATAATCATGTCCCCACGCTGTGCACTTATAGTAAAATAACCATCACTATCAGAGAAAGTAGACCTGTTTTTACCTTGTACAGTTACTTTAATATGTGCTAATGGATTGCCATTTTCGTCTGTTATTCTATCGGTATATACATTCTTTTGAGTAGTATTGGAATGCTCTTCCTGAGAATAGCCATGATATGACATTCCTATGATAAGCCCCATTACTATTAGCTGTAAGATTCTCATATTGCTGTAAAAGTACTTATAAAAGGGCAGTTATAAAAATATGCAAACGGTAGAAAGGGTGTTTTTTAGCCTAAAAATGCCGCATAACCTTCGGATAAGCTTTGTTTACGAACTAATTTGTTGGTTTACCTCATTACTACACAAACCCATCCATAAAGCATAAAAATGGGTTTATTCCTTTTTAGAAGGAAGAAGTTGAGTAAAGCATAATTTTGTTCATGTTTCAATATTGTATTGTAAGGCTTATAGTTATAATTGTCCTGTTCAGTGAGCTAGTGGAGGTAACATACCGTGATGGAAAATATAGGCTACTAAATAGGCTATGGGTGCAATAATTACAAATAAGCCAATAGCATAGAGAAGTATCAGTCTTCCCATTCCTTTTAGTTTACTAAAATCGGTGATAACCCCAATACTTAAGAATGTGAGCATAAACATAAATTTTCTAAAAGTGCCTTGAACAATATTGCCTCCTATTTTAGCATCCGGAAGTATATCGGGAAAGAAATACATCATCCCCAAATAGATAATCCAGACGAGCATATAGGCCAAAACAAATTTTGGAAATCGGAACCAAATCTCCTTTAGTGGTATTTTTTCCTTCGATTTTTTATTTTCAACATTTCGTATCCAAATTATAGCTAGAATAAACGACCATATACCGATAAATACATCTATCCATATTTTGGTTAATATAGCAGCACTTAAGATCCAGCCTTCTTCCCATTTTACATCTTCTTTCTTTAAATGTTTGGAGACCATTAATTCATCTAGTATAGCACCGGCAGCTGCATCAGCACCATCTGTTTTAACGGTCATTCCCATAGCTGCTCCATTTACGATGGGTTGATTTGGTGCTAAGTTGGTATATACCGGAGGTAATACAACCAATTCAAACATAGCAAATACAATAATTAGTGTAGATACCGCTATGGGTATAATAGGTTTTGCTTTTATTGCACCTGCTGTAGCAATGGAGGCAGATACACCACATATAGATATTCCCGAGGACAATACTGCTGCAGAGGAACGGTTGAGTTTAAAGAATTTTCGACCCACATAATACACAATCGGCCAAAAAAGTAAATAGGCGACAAAGGCTGCTGCTGCACCTGCAAGAGCTAGTTCATAAGTAAAACCGGCTGCTTTCATGGTCATCATACCCAATTTAATACCTAAAAGAACTATGGCTGTTTTAATAAACCATTCCGGTTTAGCTGCCTCTTTTATTTTATCGGCAAAATCTTTAAAAAAGTTTCCAATTAATAAACCAATTAATAGTGCCAACATAAACGAAAAACCTCCGCCTAATTGTAAGCCCCAAGTCAGGTCAAAAATCTCAAAGTAATTTTTTCCTTTAATACTTGCATTAATAGCGCTAAAATGAGCCTCATGACCTATAATCCATGAAACCCAAGTTAATACAAATATTACGCTAAACCCAAGAATATATTTTTTAACATTTAATTTCTGATAGTATGCGCCAATACCGGTTAGTATTGTAAAAACGATGTAGGTAATAAGTATAGCTACTAGAGGGTGAAGAAAATTATAATCTTTAGAGGTGGTTTTGATGAGTTTTGACCATGCAAAATCCTGTACTAGATTTGTAAATTCCCAGGTTTTAGGTTTGGCAATCCATCCGACAATTTCCAATCCCCAAATACTCAGTAATCCCATTGCAAAAAAGAAAAGGCCTAACCAAGCTGACCACCAATCTTCGGTACTAAACATACCGCTATACCATTTTTTATTTAGTGTACTCATTCGTTATTAATTTATATTGAACGTAAAATCTCTGTTAAAATAATGGGGCATATATTGACGATGCCATCGTGGAAATCGATCAAAATCAAAATACATTTTAATTCTAAAATTTCCTTTGTCGTAATTATGATGAATATGATTTTTTATAGCCTCATCAATTTCATCTAATGAATTTGCAGTAATTTTTAATGAATCATTAAAACAAACCCACTGACGATCTGTAAATGAGAGTGTAAAATCGAGTTGCATACAGATTAAAGGATAAGCCAATTAATAAGTGCGCCCAGAATACCCAATCCTACTATTGCAATAATAATACTCCATATAACCAATTTGTTTTCCCAAGGTTCCCAAGGTTCGGGATTGGTAAAGAGCTCATCGAGATGTGAATCGGTTTGTATGTGTTTTTCCATAAAAGAAAGATTTTAATACATTAAGTAATATTTATTCCAGTGCCGAAAATATAATAGGGATACATAGCAAATCGTGATAAATATCATTTTATAAGGAAATAATATTTTTTATGACGAGTGTTCTAATTAAATGCTATCACTATAGAAGTTTTTTTTAAAATCTTATGAGCATAAAGTGATTAGAGACAAAATGTATAAGGGTCTTATTTTTTATATTTGTTGCAGATTAATAACCAAGCACTTACTTCTATGCAAATGATAAACCTATTGAGTGATACCCTTACCAAGCCTACTCCCCACATGTTAGAATTTATGATTCACGCCGAGGTTGGTGATGATGTTTTTCAACAAGACCCCAGTGTAAATGCTCTACAACATAAAATGGCTGATTTGTTTGGAATGGAGGCAGCCCTTTTTTTTCCTTCGGGAACTATGGCCAATCAAACAGCAATTAAACTTCACACACAACAAGGGGAACAATTGATTTGTGATAAATGGGCTCATGTTTATAATTTTGAAGGAGGAGGTGCGGCTTTTAACTCCGGTGTTTCCTGTCGTTTGATAGATGGCAATAGGGGTATGTTTACTGCAGATCAAGTACAGCGTGCAATTAATGACAATACCAATATACATTTACCCATTAGTACATTGGTATGTATAGAAAATACTACAAACAAAGGGGGTGGTGCTTGTTGGGATTTTGATGAAATTACTAGAATAAAGAAAGTTTGTGATCAACATAATATGGCACTTCATTTGGACGGTGCCCGACTCTTTAATGCGCTGGTTGCAAAAGGCGAATCACCGAAACTGTATGGGGCTATATTTGATACGATTTCTATTTGCCTTTCTAAAGGTTTAGGTGCTCCTGTAGGATCAGTTTTGCTGGGGACAAAGAAACATATCCAAAAGGCATTACGGATTAGAAAATTATTGGGTGGGGCTATGCGTCAAGCCGGTTATATGGCTGCTGCGGGTATTTATGCCTTAGACCACCATGTGGAGCGTTTGGCAGAGGATCATAGGCATGCTAAACGATTAGCCGGAGCTCTTGAATCTTGCCGTTTTGTAAAAAAGGTTGAACCGGTAGAAACCAATATCATTATTTTTTATTTAAAAGATGAATATACAGAAAGTAAATTTATAGCTCTTCTTAAAGAGAAAAAAATAATATTGGGTAGTATGGGCGAAGGAAAATTGCGTATGGTTACGCATTTAGATGTAAGTGAGCAGATGATAAACCAAGTGGTTCAAACCCTTAATGCATTATAAAACTGTACTACTTTACAAGGGCATCCACCACTATCTGTTGTGTTTTGGTTCGGATATCTTCCTCTACTAATTTGGTATTACTCATAGTTGGGTACACTCTATTAGATAAGAAAATATAGAGTAAACCGGTTTCGGGGTCAGCCCAAACATAAGTGCCCGTAAAACCACTATGTCCAAAACTTTTATCGGAAACACATCCGCAAGTTGCTTTAATTTCAGGGTTTAATTGGGGTTTATCAAAACCCAAACCACGTCGTATAGAGTCTTTTTCATAATACCGATGATTAAATAAATCAATAGTCTTGGATTTAAAATACCGTTTACCCCCATAAAACCCTTTTTGAAGATACATTTGCATCATTTTAGCAAGATCATTAGCGTTGGCAAAGAGACCGGCATTACCACTTACACCACCCATCATGGCAGCACCCATATCGTGAACCGTTCCTTGTAAGAGTTGATGACGATAATAATTATCAATTTCAGTGGGAACAATTCTTTGTTTATTGAATTTTTCTAAGGGCAAATAAGTCAAGGTCTTTGCTCCAATAGGTTTGTAAAATAAAGAATCTACCAAGCCTTCCATTTTTTGATGATAGGTATCTTCCATATATTTTTTAGTTAAGTAAAAAATAAGACCGCTATATTTATAACCCGGTTTTTCTCTCAACTCTGATGCTGCAATTTTATGGTATATACTGTCTTGATAATCACTTCGTAAATATAATTTATCAGTAATTTTAATAGCGTAATCTTTATTGGGTTTTGGTCTATAATATAAGGGTAAAGGTTTCTTTGTTATGCTGTCCAGTGTGCTGGGATAATATTGAATCCAAGCCTTTATTTGTCCAAAATGAGAGAGTGCTTTACGGACGCTAATAGTATCTTTATTACTATTCTTAAGAAGGGGCATTACTTGCCCTAATGTTGATTTTAAATCAATTTTTTTCTCCTCTTGAGCCTTCATAATAAGGGGTAAGGCACCCATTATTTTTGTAATAGAAGCCAAATCATAAAGATCTGTTTTTTTAACTTTTTGTTTTTTGTCAAAGGTAAAGTAACCAAAGCTCTTGTAATAGACTACTTTTCCGTAGCGAGCAACCAGCACTTGAAGCCCCGGAGCCATTTTTTCTTCTATAACCCTTTTAGCAATTGAGTCTATAGCTGTTAATTTTTCAGAACGCATCCCTACTTCTTCGGGAAGCCCATAGGATAAGCGTCTAATGTTTGGTGAGAATAGCCCAAAATTTACAGGAAAATGTTTGCCGATACTCACTGGTAATTTCCCCGTTGTTTCTAATGCTCCAAATATTTTTTGTGCAGTTAATTCTTGTGCAATGTTTGAATTTTGATAACTGACAACAAGGCCCTCAATAGCACTAAAATCTGTTATTTGTAATAAGCTGTAGGGACTGGAAAATAGACTGAGTATAACCTTATTTTGTGTAGCGATTTTCTTTAATAAGTTTAAATCATTAGTAGAAAAGGCATACGATTTCCACGGATTGTCATTTGATTTATGAAAGCCAATCAGCACTAGATCATACGATTTCAGTTCTTTTAACAAGTTTGGGTTATTAACCGTATTAATAACTTCTATGGAAGTGTAGTTTTGAAGCATAGACACAAAAGCCTTGTCATTTGCATCGCCAAGTTTAACATAAGCTATTTTTTGGGTAAGATCTTGGATGGGATAGATCGTACCTCTTTTTAACAGCGTAATAGATTGATCTACTAATTTTCTGTGTAATAGGGTGTCTTTCAAGGTGTTTAAATCCTTAGTAATTTCTTTAAGTTTAATGGGATGGTAATGGTGTAGACCGGCCCAATATTTTGCAGAAAGAATCTTTCGGACAGATCCATCTAGACGTTGTGTGCTAATATGCCCATCGTCTACTGCTTTTTCAAAGTGTGCAATGGCCTTTGGAACATCTTCAGAGAAAAGTAACAAATCATTTCCTGCTGAAAAAGCAGCGAGATCTACTTCACCCGGTTGGGCAAAATTGGCAACCCCTTTCATATTTAAGGCATCGGTAATGATAAGTCCTTTGAAACCCAGTTGTTCTTTTAGTAAATGTGTAATCACATTTTTGGAAAGAGAGGTGGGTAGTGTCTCATTTTTTTCTAATGAAGGAATAGAAAGATGTGCGGTCATTACGCTAGCTAAATGATTTTTTATCAGCTCTTTGTAAGGTAACAATTCTACGGAATCAATACGTGTAGAATCAAACAACACACGGGGTAAGGTCTTATGAGAATCTTTATTGGTATCACCATGACCCGGAAAATGCTTGGCACAAGCCAGGACTCTTTGAGATTGTAAACCTTTTGTAAAGGATATAGCCTTTTGAGCGACATTGTATTTGTTTTCGCCAAAAGATCGGTTGCCTATAATAGGATTATTGGGATTGGTATTGATATCCACTACCGGAGCAAAGTTAATATGAATTCCTAGTCTATTGCACTGCGAACCAATCTGTTTGCCTAATGAATCAATTAAGGAATTGTTTCGGAGTGCTCCCAAACTCATATTCCAAGGATATTTATAGGTACTGTCTAATCGCATCGCCAAGCCCCACTCGCCATCAAAACCAATTAATAAAGGAATTTTTGATTCGGATTGATATAGGTTTGTCAGTTTTGCTTGTTTGTAGGGATTACCTTGCATAAATATAAGACCACCAATATGTTGCTCTTTAATTAGTTTTTCAATTTCTTTTTGATGTTGAGTATCTCTATTAGAATAAGCAGCAAGCATAAAGAGCTGACCAATTTTTTCACGTTTACTCATGCTTTTCATAACACTATCTACCCATTTTTTTTGAGCGATAGTATCTTGCATTTGTAATGGGTTTGTTTGTTGGGCATATAAAGCCAAAGAGAACAAAAATCCTGACAAGTGAAAAAATATAATCCGTAAATGTTTGATGCTCATAGTATAACTTCTTGTTTAATTCAAGAAACGCGCGTGCCAGCTATTGTTTATTGAGACTTCCCACTCTTTTTCAAAAGCCAATTTTGTAGCCGCTAAATTATTAAAAACGACTGTATTTTTAGTTATTTTTTTACTTTTTATATATTCTTTAAAAGTGCTAAGAGGTACAATCTTTACAGTATCATCATCTATAAAACCCGTAAGTAAGCGGTTCATTAACTCAATAGATAGTTCCTGTTCAATCTTTTGAATTAGTTTGATAGATTTGTTAATACCACAACCTGAAATAGCCTGATAGGATTCATCAACAGCTATAACTATAAAATGCTTGTATTTTATTAAAAACGAGGTTTTTAAGTCGTTTTTGTGTTGTGTCCATTTTTCGCAAAACGATTGGAGTTTATCTTGGATATTTTTTTCCTCTAAATCAGATAGTGGCGTGTTAGACATATAAATCCAGACACGAGAGGTGTTGGGCAATTGGTTAAAAGGTACGTACATTGTTTTTCGTTTTTAGATGGCTCAAAAGTACAATTATTACTACAATAATTCTTATTTTTTTATGATGGATAGCTATGTACTATTTTACTACCTTTGTCCCTATGGCACATAATTCATTTGGAAATAGATTAGTACTAACTACCTTTGGGGAGTCTCATGGTAGCGCTATTGGGGGTGTTTTAGAGGGTTGTCCGGCAGGAATGCTTCTGGATTTAGAGGCAATTCAGGACGAACTCAATAGAAGGAAACCCGGGCAATCTAAAATTGTAACGCAGCGTAAAGAGTTGGATAAAGTTCAATTTTTGTCCGGTATTTTTGAAGGTAAAACAACAGGAACACCTATTGGATTTTTGATTACGAATAGCAATCAAAAGTCAAAAGACTATGAGCACCTAAAAGAGGTTTACAGACCTTCGCATGCCGATTTTACCTACCAAAAAAAATACGGACATCGTGATTATAGAGGAGGAGGCCGTAGTTCTGCGAGAGAAACAGCTAATTGGGTTGTAGGAGGTGCTATTGCCAAACAGATTATCAGTTTTATAGAGATACATGCTTTTACATCTTCGGTGGGTGATGTATATATTGATAAACCATATCAGGAACTTGATTTTTCAAAAACGGAGAATAATAGCGTACGTTGCCCGGATACTCATAGTGCCAAGAAAATGATTTCACTAATAGAAACGATAAAAAAAGAAGGCGATACTATCGGAGGCACGGTAACTTGTGCCGTAACGAATGTTCCTATAGGTCTCGGTGAACCGGTATTTAATAAATTACAAGCCCAGTTGGCCAAGGCGATGTTTTCTATTAATGCGGTAAAAGGTTTTGAATACGGAGCCGGTTTTTGTGCACCAAAAATGAGAGGATCCGAACATAATGATTTATTTAATACCGATGGTAGTACACAGACCAATTTGTCCGGTGGCATCCAAGGGGGTATTAGCAACGGAATGGACATATACTTTCGCGTAGCTTTTAAGCCTGTGGCGACCTTAATGCAAACCCAACAGACTATCAATACAAATGCAGAACTTGTAAAAATAAAAGGCAAAGGACGCCATGATCCTTGTGTTGTGCCTAGAGCCGTACCCGTTGTGGAGGCTATGACAGCTCTGGTTTTAGCCGATTTTTGGTTAATGCATCGTAATCAGTCCACCTAGTCATACACAAATACGATAGACATTGAAAAAATCAGTAATGTATTATCGGTTCTTTTTCAAAAGAATTTCTTGTGAATAGTCCAGCGGATAGTCGTAGGAAAATAGATTTAGTTTGTACGTAATATTTCCTTTATAATGTACGTCTATCTTTTTATTTGTTAAGGTGTTAAGAATGTTGTTTAAAATATTTTCTTTGTCTTGAAAGATGTTTTCATAGGGAAATTCGAAGCGCATAGGAACCGTAAACTCATCTTGTGCAGGCACCTTAAAATCACCAGAAGTAATAGTTCCCATATCCATATTATTTATTAATACATGAATATCGGTTAGTTGTAAAGTTCCTCCTAGATGGTTGGGATTTAGAAAGTCCAAATCAGCACTAAGTGTTATAGATTTAGGATTGTAATCCATAACAGCTATATTTGAAATCTGTACAAATTCCGGGTTTTTGTTTACGGTACAAGCTTGTACAAAAAAACTACTCACTACAAACCATAATAAAATTCTTTTCATAGGAAAATTAACGGAGTTTATAAAACGAATTAGCTGTAAACTCCCATGTTTATGTATTTATCCATACGTTTTTTTACTAAATCTTTTGGTTTTAAATCTTTAAGATCTTTATAGGTTTTTAAAATTGTTTTTTTAACGGCATCGTAAGCCATGGCTCTGTTGGTATGAGCACCACCCATAGGTTCTTTGATAATACCGTCAATTAATTTTTGTTTTTTTAAGTCTGTTGCTGTAAGTTTTAATGCCTCTGCAGCCTCTTCTTTATGTTCCCAACTACGCCATAGTATAGACGAGCAAGATTCAGGCGAAATAACGCTATACCACGTATATTCCATCATATAAACACGGTCGCCTACACCAATACCCAAAGCACCACCGGAGGCACCTTCACCAATCACAATGGTAATAATAGGTGTTTTTAAACGGGTCATTTCAAATATGTTTCGGGCAATTGCTTCTCCTTGGCCTCGTTCTTCAGCCTCTAGGCCCGGATAAGCACCCGGAGTATCTAATAAAGTAACAACAGGAATGTTAAATTTTTCTGCCATTTTCATCAAACGTAAAGCTTTGCGATAGCCTTCGGGATTTGCCATACCAAAATTACGGTATTGACGTGTTTTAGTATTATATCCTTTTTGTTGTCCGATAAACATAAAGCTTTGATCACCAATTTTTCCTAGCCCGCCAATCATAGCTTTGTCATCTTTAACCGTACGATCGCCGTGTAATTCCATAAAGGTGCCTTGTGTTAGATTATTGATATAATCTAAGGTATAAGGTCTGGAAGGATGTCTGGCCAATTGTACTTTTTGCCAAGGGGTTAAGTTTTTAAATATTTCATTTCGGGTTTCTTCCAGTTTAATCTCAATTTTTTTACAAGAATCAGAAATATCAATACCACTTTCTTCTCCAATGCTGAGGCACTTATCTAACTGTTCTTCAAGGTCTTTAATAGGTAATTCAAAGTCTAAATATTCCATATTTAAAGTGGGCTTAGGTTAATTTGGTAAAGGCAAAGATAAACATTAATTGATAATGTGAAATGGTCAGTATTAATTAATGTGTGTATTTCGCTTGGCTCGCCTTATTTTAAGAATGGTATTAAGTATAATAATACCGAGTATTAGAAGGGCTCCAAAGTAAAAATTAGGGCTCATTTTTTCTTTATCGCCAAAAATAAGTAAGGCTAGGATTATCCCATACACCGGTTCTAAGTTTATACTGAGCATAACCGTATAGGGACTTAATTTTTTCATAATATCAATAGAGACCGAAAAAGCATAGGCGGTGCAAACACTAGATAAAATCAATAAATACAGCCAATCACTTCTTGAAATGCTAAAAAAAGAGGTATTAAAATCGCCTTTGATTACTAAAATAATACTTAGGATTAGTAAACCAAACCCCAATTGATAAAACGATAAAACAAACCCACTGTGTTTTGCTACAAAAAGTCCGTTAATGACAGAGAACAAGGCTGATAAAAAAGCTGCAAATAGAGCCCATAACATGCCATATAAATATAGATTATCTACTTGAAAAATAAGATAGAGTCCTCCGATAATTAACAGCCCTAACAACACTTCTAGAGGACGTATTTTCCTCTTAAAAAACAAGGGTTCAAGCAACGAGGTAAAGAATGCTCCGGTACTCAGTGTTACTAATGCCACAGATACATTGGCTATCTTAATCGCCATAAAAAACCCAATCCAGTGTAATGCAATAATAAATCCGCCAAAAGCAAATTTAAGAAGGCTTCTACTACTGACTCGTAAGGAAATTTTACGATATACAATCCAAAGGTATATAAAGGGCAGAGCAATTGCTATACGATACCAAACCAAATGTAGTGCTTCTAAAGAGATTAATGCACCTAGCACGGCAGTAAATCCCCAAATAAAAATAATAAAATGGAGTTTTAAATAACTTGTTGTATTATTTTCTGGATGCATTCCAATACAAATAAAAGGCTAAAATACCGAAAATAACATTAGGTAACCAGACCAAAAATAAAGTATTAGCACCGGCAACTGCCCCTAGAACTTCAGTAATCTTCATAAAAAAGATATAAATAAAGGCAAGACCAATACCCAGTGCCAAGTTTATTCCAATACCCCCTCTTTTTTTCTGTGCTGCCAGAGATACAGCAATCAGTGTTAAAATAAAAGAAGAAAAAGGCATACTGGTTCTTTTTTGTAATTCCACCTTGTAGGCATTTAAATTTTTTACCCCTCTTTTTTCAGAAACTTTTATATGGTCAATTAACTCGGGGCTTTTCATTTCTTTGGCCAAATAATCAATGTAATAGAGATCTTTGGGTAAAAAGTCAAAAATAGTATCCATTTTTATTCCGGTTTCAATTCTATCCTTTTTTGGATAAATATACCTTTTGGAATAATTGTTTAATCGATAAGAACTGTCTTTTTTTTGCCATTTTACACTAGAGGCCTTTAATCGGTATTTTAAATGGGTTCCCTCGTAATGTTCAAACATAAAATCAGAACCTCTGTTTTGTTTCATCGTAAAGGAGTTGAAAAAAACATAGTCATTCTCACCCAATTGTAAGCTGATATCTCTTAAATAATTTTTGCCTTTTTTGGCACTTAAATAAGTACGGTCGAAGAGTGAAAATTTTTCATTGCTATTCGGTACGACAAAATGATTCATCACTACTGAAAAGACACTAATAATCAAAGCCCCTAAAAAATAAGGGTAAAGTAAGCGGTTAAAAGATATTTGAGCAGAATGAATGGCAATAATTTCGGTATTACTGGCTAACTTAGAAGTAAAAAGGATTACCGCAATAAACAAGGCCAAAGGCAAAAATATATTGCCATAAGTAATGATAAAATGTTGATAATAATCACGTAAAATTATCCATAGCGTGAGCTCTGTATGATGTAGAAATTTATCTATTTTTTCAGAGATATCTATGGCAATTCCAATGGGTAAAATGATAGCAATAACTAAGACTAAGGTCTTTAGGAATCTCTTTAATATGTAAGCATCAATAATGCGCATTTTCTGTAAATACCTGACACTAATCTTTTAACAGATAGGTCTTGTGAAATTATAAACGTTTATCCATTTGTTTAATCATCTTATCTTTCCATACTCTAAAATCGCCGGCAATTATGTGTGCTCTTGCTTCACGAACTAACCACAGATAAAATCCAAGGTTGTGGATGGAGGCTATTTGTTTACCTAAAAGCTCTTTGGCTGCAAAAAGGTGTCGTAAATACGCCTTGGAATACTGTAAGTCTACATCGGTAATACCCATCTCATCAATAGGAGAAAAATCATCTTCCCATTTTTTATTTTTTATATTAATTGTTCCATGTGCCGTAAAAAGCATTCCATTTCGGGCATTACGTGTTGGCATAACACAATCGAGCATATCCACACCCAAAGCTATATTTTCTAATATATTGATAGGAGTTCCAACCCCCATTAAATAACGCGGTTTGTCTTCGGGTAAAATACTACAAACCAACTCGGTCATCGCATACATCTTTTCTGCAGGTTCTCCTACAGATAGACCTCCAATAGCATTTCCATCGGCGCCTACTTGGGCTATGTATTCTGCAGATAGTCGGCGTAAATCTTTGTAGGTACTCCCTTGTACAATAGGAAACAAGGCTTGTTCATAACCGTATAAGGGCGGACTAACTTTTAAATGTGCAATAGCTCTATCCAACCACCTATGGGTCATATGCATTGAATTTTGAGCATATTTATGGGTAGATGGAAAGGGAGGACATTCGTCAAAAGCCATAATGATATCTGCACCTATAGCACGTTGAATATCCATTACACTTTCTGCTGAAAAATGATGGTATGATCCATCAATGTGGCTCTGAAATTTGACCCCTTCTTCTGTAATTTTTCTGCGCTCTGCCAACGAATATACCTGATAACCTCCCGAATCAGTTAAGATAGGTCGATTCCAATTCATAAATTGGTGTAAACCTCCGGCCTTTTGCAAGATTTGTGTTCCGGGACGCAAATATAAATGGTAAGTGTTCCCTAAAATAATATCAGGATTTATTTGTTCTTTGAGTTCACTCTGATGTACACCCTTAACTGTTCCTACCGTTCCTACCGGCATAAATATAGGGGTTTCTATTACACCATGTGCCGTGTGTAAAGCACCTGCTCTTGCACGGCTATTAATGTCGGTCTGTAATAAATCAAATTTCATTGGGGGCAAAGATAAACAAAGCCTTGGTTTTGGATGCTAAAGAAAATATAAATATAGAAATTTGCCCCTAACTCACAGAACATTCGGAACACAAGGATAATTTTAACCTGAGTTCGATCTAAGATTTATCTCACAGAAAGTCAATAATGCAGTAGATTTTCGCTAAAAATCAAGTAGTTATAACTAGTTATTGCAAATGGTTTTTAGTGAAAAGATGCTGTATTATTGACTTTTCTAGTAGTAGATTTCGATAATTAG
>JANTFW010000007.1 GCA_024763245.1 Flavobacteriaceae bacterium
TACACTTCCACCAATTTATTCTTAATAGCATAGATTACTAGGCCTATACGATTTTTTACACCTAATAAATCAAAAAGGTGTTGCCGATACCCATCTATGGTCTTTGGGCTTAAAAACATTTCTTCGGCAATTTCCTTGTAAGTTTTCTCTTCGCAGGCCAATCTAATAAAGGTCAATTCATTCTCTTTAAGAACAATTTTCTCTTTATCATCTTTTCCTACAATTAAAGATTTCATTAAGGTATTAGCCACTTGTTCGGTATGAAAATACCCTTTGTCGATAACGGTATCTAAGGCCTTTTTTAGTAAAACCGGCTGAATATCTTTTAACAAATAACCTCTTGCTCCATTTCGTAACATACTTAAAATAGTGACTTCGTCATCTTCCATAGAAAGGGCTAGAACCCTTGCTTCGGGTTGGTGTTTTTTTAGCCATTTCATCGTTGAAATTCCATCCATTATTGGCATTTTTACATCCAAAAGAATAATATTCGGTAAGAGCATTCCCGAAGAGAATTTATCCACTAATTCGGAACCATTTTTAAAGGTATATTTTACTGAGTAATCGGGAAATGATTCGACCAAACTCGCTAAAGATCTAGCAAACAAAACATGGTCATCAACAATTATTACTTCTTTTGTTTTCATGGTTATACTTTTTTAGTTATAGGATACATTAATTTCATCTGCGTACCGGAATCACCCGATTGGTACTCTAATTGAGTATTTATAAGCTCTGCACGACTTTTTATATTGATTAAGCCGGAGCCTTTTTTAGCTTTTTCAAGATTAAAACCTTGTCCATTATCTTTTACACAAATTTTAAGTATATCGGGTAAAAAATCAATGACCACTTGCAATTCTGTGGCCTTGGAATGCTTAATCGTATTGGAAAAAAACTCTTGAATCATGCGAAAAAGAATAATTTCATCTTGAGCTGAAACTTGATATTCCTCTCCTCTTTTATCAAATTTAGTTTTAATAAAATTTAATCGATTAAAGCGATCTATTTCAACTTGGACGGATTCCACAAGTCCTAAATTGTTAATAACCTCTGCATTAAGCGTTTTAGAAATTGCCCTTATTTCCTGAAGACTATCTCCAATGATAGAGCTTATCTCTTCAATTTTATGGGCATTTTTAACAGATATAGTTTGTAATATATTTAGTTCTAAACGGGCAAGGGATAGCAACTGCCCCACATTATCATGTAATTCCCAAGCAATATTTTTTAACGCGTGTTCTTGAATCTCAATTTGTGTATGCTTTAGTGTTTCTTCAAATTGTTTTTCTTTCTCTTTTTCTCGCAAAATAAAAGCTACTTTCTTTTTCTGAAACAGATAAAAAAGGCTTATTACAATTGCTAAAATTGTAAAAAGAATAACTGAAGACAGTATTATAACGATTTGTAAGTCATCGAACTCCATATAAAACCAAAAATAAATGAAAAATACATTAATAAATTACCCACATATTGAATACCCTGCAAAAAAACTCGAACATCTCTTGAATAGGCTTTTAACTCAATAAAAGTTTGTCCAAAAAGTAAAGGCATAGGGATAATATTATAAAATAATAAACCCAAACTAATCCAAAAAATTAAATATTTACTTGTAAATAATACTTTATCGGACTGGAACATCTCTAACAAAAATAAAAAAACAACAATAACCAATAACAGGCCTCCAACAACAAAAGGATACACCTGATACGTATTCCAAGATTCGGAGATAAGAAAATAATTGATAAAAAAATAACCTTCGTAAATGACAGCTCCATAACGAATTAGTTTTAAAACATTTGCATTCGTAATATACTTAGAATACAGGTACAGATAAAACAAGAGTTCTATATTAATCCCAAAATTATACCACCAAACGTTGTATAAATGAAATTTTATCCAAAGAATAGTGCCTACAGACTCTAATACTACCGCATACCACAAATAATAGACAATATAACGCAAAGGAGTGTTCTTATATTTTCGATAAAAAACTGTCGCAAAAAATGCGGTTAGTATCAAAAAATAAAAACTAATATCGCTTAAGGAAATAGACAAGGTTACTTATTTATTATGGGCAAACAATAGGGCAGAGTACCCCTCTATTCAAAATTCCTCCAGTTTCTCCAACTTTATCCTTATCTGTTTCTATACTTTTTAGCGTAGCAGGTTGCTCTTTTAAAGAATGTACCGGATCAAAATCTATGTGTTTAGTAACGGATTCAAAAGTAGGCGTTAAAGCTAAGGTCAATTGCTTGTTATCTTTAGTTTGTGTGACCATATGAAAACGAATTCCGGATACTTTAATATTTTTCTCAGTGGCCTGTTTCTCTATATATGTAAAATAGGCTTGTAAATTTTCGAATGAAAACCATACGGATTGGGTCTCTTGGTTTCCCAATTTGGATTTGATACTTACATCATAAGATTTTTTCATCTCCAAAAATTCAGCTAAGCTGATAAGATTATTAGGAATACTCATAATTATTTAGGTTTAAAATTAATAACGATACCAAAGGTATTCATAAATTATTAATAATTAAAATGGGCTTGTAAAATACGCTACTTATTCATAAAGTTAAGTAAACACAAAAACCTACATATCAGCAATATACGATACGGTAGAATTTATTCAACAATTGATTAGATGCAAAAAAAGGGGAAAAACCCCCTTTTAATATGGGGATTTTTCCGCTTGTTTCCTACAAATAAATAAGCAAATATTTGTAGTGTAAAACGAGATAGTTTTCAAAAGGGAGAAATTGAAAAAAAAAGAAAAAACAGTAAAAATTGCTTTGTAAAAAAGTTAGGTTATTTATTTTGGGGGTAAAAGGGGTTGAAAGTCAATTTTTTCAACCCTTTTTCATTTTTAGGAAAAAACCTTTGTAAATACAGGATTTTTCCGCTTGTAGGATTTTTCAAATCCTTAGATATTTGCCAAACAAAAGGATACCAAAACAGTATCCTTGAAAAAAAAATTTATTTTGGGGGTAAGGGGTTGAGATTCATTTATGAAAATCAGCCCCTTTTATTATTCAAAAGTATAGGTAAAATTCTTTTGGTACGCCTCCCAATCCGCAGATGTTTTAAGGGTTTTATAATCATTTTCACCAAAGAGTTTTAGATACAACTCTAATTGCTTAGGGGATCTGTATCCTTTAACCGGTGTTAAATAACCGGCTTCTTCATCTAAAAAGATAATGGTCGGATACGAATTAATTCTGAAATACCTTGACAATTGATGCGATGCATTACGTGAATTGGGTTTTGCAGGATTATAATTAGGGTTTGTATAGGTCTTCCCTTTGTAGGTAACCTTTTCGTTACCTTCTGCATTAAACTTTACAGCATAAAAATGTTCGTTAACATATTGAACCACATTTGGGTCATGAAAGGTATTTCTATCCAACATTTTACAAGGACCACACCAATTGGTATACGCATCCATCATTATTTTTTTAGGTTTAACTTTTTGAGCTGCTAAAGCTTCATCGAGTGACATCCAATGGATTTCTGTTGCCTGTGCCGTAGGTTTTTTACTAGATTCTTTGGTTGTAAAAGCAACTACCCCAAAAAGGAGTACCGCAACAATTAGTATTTGTTTCATCTTTTAAAAATTATATTAATTACACTTGCTTAGACGCAAAGCATATGCCAAAATTACAAAAGCATAGGGAAATTTCACTCCCATAACATGTAACTCAAGTTACATTATTTATCAATTCCATGCATCATACGTTTAATAGGTTTGTTAAGACTTAACATAACCAATCCTGCAATAAATGGAATGATAGTAAAAATTAAGAAAAAACCGGAAAAACCCACTTTTTCAGCAATACCATCAGAATACTCGGCAAAGACACCTGCTAATTTACCGGCAAGACCTGTAAAGACATACCAAATACCAAACATAAATCCAAGCATTCGAGCCGGTGCTAATTTACTTACATAAGATAAACCAACAGGGGAAATAGCCAACTCGCCCATAGTGTGTAAAAAATAGGCTAATAGCAGCCAAATCATACTAACTGAAGCTGTTTTGGCACCTGCCGGAATAGTAGATGCTCCAATGGCTAACATTCCAAAACCGGCTGCTAGCAGCGTTAGACCTCCAAAGAATTTTTGAGGTCCTGAAAACGTATATTTTTCCCAAAATCTAGAATAAAGCGGTGCCAATACAATAATAAAAAACGGATTTAGAATTTGAAACCACGATGTATCAACCAGTGCCGAAGTACTAGTCACTTTTCCATAAACTCTAAAAATAACCAATCCCCAAATTATAAGAAAACTAATAGACGTAAATAAAATGGTAAGTGGAAATTTTTTAATAATGGCTTTTCCTAACTTAACTATAACCCAGGTTAACACGAGCATAGGTGCTATAGAAAGTATAAAATCGATTATTTTATAGAACAAGCCCCAATTACCCACTAAGGTTCTATTGGTATAATCTTTGGCAAAAATATTCATCGTTGTACCTGCTTGCTCAAAACTAGCCCAAAAGAAAATCACAAAAAAAGCAATGAGAAAAACGACTTTAAGTCGATCTCTTTCTACGTGTTCAAAACGTTGTAATCGTGAAATTCCTAAAACGATAAAGACCACCAAAGACAAAAGAAACAGGACAAAACCTACAGATAGCTTATATCCCATAAACGTTTCAGGAAGAAAATGGAATCCTCTGGTAACTACAGCTGTGATCCCTTCTACAATCCAAGTAATGGCCAAAACACCACCGAGAAATACCAGTAGTTTATCAACTTGGGTAAAGGGTACATTACGTTCTCTTTCTTCAGGTGTTAGGTTAATTTCTTTAGGTTTGGGTTCTGAAGCCGCTTTTCCAAAAACGGATCGGGCAAAATAGAATTGTAACAGTCCAAAAAACATAAATATTCCGGCCAATCCAAAACCCCAAGTCCAACTAAAATGTTCACCAATCCAACCCACTAATAAGGTACCTATAAAAGCACCTGCATTTACACCCATATAAAAAATAGTATACGCCCCGTCTTTTTTTTCACTATCCGGTGGATACATTTTACCTACAATAGAAGACATATTAGGCTTAAACAAACCGGTACCTAATACAATAAAAAACAAACCTAAATAAAAGACAAATTTTAAATTCATACCTATTTGTAAATCCGAAACAGCCATAGAGGCATGTCCCAAAGTAATAATAGAAGCCCCTACAACAACCGTTTTAACGTGTCCCCATTTATGATCGGCTAGCCATCCCCCTAAAAGAGGCATAAAATAGACTAGCATTACATACCAACCATAAAGGGCATAGGCTTCAGGTCTTGTCCATTCCCAACCCCCTTCACCGATTTTAGCAACTAAAAATAGGATTAATAAGGCACGCATACCATAATAGGAAAAACGTTCCCACATTTCGGTAAAAAATAATACAAATAATCCTATTGGATGTCCTAAAATGTGTTGTTGAGTATTTTCGTTTGCGTAGGTAGACATAAGTTAAAAGTTTAAAAGTTAAAAATAGGAGACTTACTACTTATCAGTATTTTTTTATTTGCTTGGCAAGATACAAAAACGCCCCTAATCTAATAGCTTAGGAGCGTTATGTAAATTTATTATGAATTCTTTTTATCTAGTCTTTTTACAAAAACTTTGTCATAAAAGAGTAAAGCAAAGAAGGTAAACAAACCAATTCCAACAAAAATATATAAGATTTCATTTGGATGATAGGTATCCCAAAGATGTGTTGTTAATTGATCGGTGTTCATATGTAATTTATCGGCAACCTGAGCTATATAATCATTCTTAGTGATGTCAACTTTAATATCTTTTAACACGGTTCCTGCTTTATCAACTGCTTTAAAACCGGTTTTTGTATAATGTATTAATTGCCCGTTTTTATCTACCATTTCAAAGCCTTTTGAGAGGGCCTCATCTTGTGCTAGGGATATTTTAGCTGACATTTTACCATAAATACTTCCGGATAACCAACCTGCTATTTTGTTGCCCACAAATACAGGTAAAAAATAGGTACCCATATACAGTGCTTCCTTACCTTTGGGTGATATCTCAGCAATATAAGCCGAGAATTTAGGGTTTGCTGTCATTTCACCAATTGCAAAAATGATAATACCTAAAATAATGAAAAGACCATCTCTAAAATAAAAAGTTAAACCGATACCCATGGAAACAATAATAAAACCGATAATCATCGCATTTACGGGTTTCCATTTAATAATAATATACGAAATCAACATTTGTAAAATAATTATAGCAAATGCATCTAGGTTGACAAGTAATTCAGGTTTAGCAATCGCCTCCTTACCATCACTAATTAAAGACGCTAAAATAGGTGAAAAACCATCCACACTGGCAAACAACTGTTTTAGATCTACCCAATCTTGAATAAATTTTGGTAAGGTGTAAAACAATTGATTAAAGAGTGTCCAAAATCCAATCATGATAATTAGGAGTACGGTTAATCTTGAGTCTTTAAGGGCTTCCCAAATATTTATAAATGAATGTTTTATGGTTTCCCACAAATCTTTATCTGATTTTTCCACTTTATCTTGTTTAAAAAAGAAAATATTAAACAACAAATTGACTAGAATAACAGCTGTAGCCATATGAAATGCAATAACCCAATTGCTTTCTCCTCTTAGTTTCCCCACGATAAGTGGCCCAATCCATCCACCGACATTTACCATCATATAAAACACCCCAAAACCCATCGATGAATTATTTTCATCTGTTGTTCTTGTAACGATAGCGGAGGCAACCGGTTTAAACATCGCAGCTCCTAATCCAAGAAACAGGAATACAAAATAAAAGGTCCAATAGGAGTGTACATATCCCAGAGTTGCATAACCTATGGCTAACATTACAAATGAAATAATTAAGCTTAACTTATAACCTATTCTATCGGCAATAGCACCTGTTATAATTGGTAAAAAATAGAGTAAGGCTGTAATATCTCCAATTATTTTTCCGCCTTGGTCATCTGTAAATCCTAAACCATTTTTATCTTTAGAAGCCACTAAATACATTGCTAAAATAGCAAACATACCATACCAAGCAAAACGTTCTAAAAGTTCAAAAACACTAGCCATCCAAAAACGATTTGGAAAGGATTTCATTAAAGGAATAAACCCTATTTTTTTATTTTCTGTACTCATATTTTATTGATTTTTAAATAGATAAACCCTGTTAATAGTGATAACAGGGTTTTCTAGGTTATTTATACTATTTGTTTTTTCATGTTAGTGAATTCCTTTCATAGCTTTGTTTAATAGTGGAGAGAGTATTACAGTTAACACACCAATAATAATCATTACCCACATAATAAAAGGGTATAAAGGATAATCAAATTTCTTTAGGATTCCTTCTAACATTCCCGCCATAAAGTTACCAGCGGCAAAACTGGCCATCCATAGACCCATTACTACTGAAACTAATTTAGGTGGCGCTAATTTGGTTATCATAGATAAACCAATTGGTGAAAGCATTAACTCGCCCAATGTCAATAAAACATAAACCGAAACTAACCACCAAGGGGATACTTTTATTCCTGTATCTGCAATACCTTGTGCCTGTGTCATCACAAAAAAGGCAATAGCTCCTAGGAAAAATCCTAGTGCAAATTTCATTGGTGTTCTAGGGTTCCAACCCTTTTTATCTAACCAGAGCCACATAACAGAAAATAGGGAAGCAAAGATTAATATCGCAAACGAATTTACATTTTGAAACCATGTTGCCGGCATTTCCCAGCCGAACATCATCCTATCGGTATTGTCTTTTGCAAATAAACTAAAGGTACCTCCGGCTTGTTCAAAACCTGCCCAAAATACAATATTAAAAACGGCTAAAGTTATGATCACAGCCATCCTGCTCCACTCATCC
Source organism: Flavobacteriaceae bacterium (assembly GCA_024763245.1). Taxonomy (GTDB): domain Bacteria; phylum Bacteroidota; class Bacteroidia; order Flavobacteriales; family Flavobacteriaceae; genus DQTL01. The sequence goes on from JANTFW010000007.1 coordinate 7,882, forward strand.
TTACCATTAGTTCCTTTTGTAATGGTGTATCCCAGTCCTATAATAATTGCGGCAAAACCACCATACGTAATGATTGTTTTTACTATATCGGGCAATAATCCCCATAAAAACATCAAGGCGTAAGTCCCTGCAATAAGAACAACTGCAGATATTAAAATACCCATCCAATCCTTTCCATCCAACACCATTTTTTCTTCAGGTGTGTTGGGCGGTAAACCATAATGTTCTAATGTATGCTCTCTAGCTTTTAGCCATAAAACACCTAAAACCATTCCTACACCAGCGGCAAGAAATCCATAACCCCAAGCTACACTTTCTCCTAAACCACCGGCTATAAAAGTTCCAAGAATGGCTCCTAAATTTATTCCTAAATAGAAAATATTAAAAGCCGAGTCTTTCATCGGATCATTATTGTCATAAAACTCACCTACAACTGTTGAAATATTAGGTTTAAAGAAACCATTGCCTACTATTAGTACTCCTAATCCAAAGTTGAATAAAAATTGACGACTGTCTGAACTTGCTTCGGCAGAAGCGTACAATAAAGCACTAGCCGCTAAAAGCAATTGGCCAAAAGCCATAACCAAACCACCAATATATACTGTTTTTCTTTGTCCAAAATACCTGTCTGAAACCCATCCACCAATTATAGGCGTTAAATATACCAGCCCCGTAAAGACAGCGTATATCTCTAATGCCGATTCTCTATCTAACCCAAATCCTCCATTAATTAACTCAGCAGTTAAATAGAGCACCAATAAGGCTCTCATTCCATAGTAACTAAACCGTTCCCACATTTCTGTTGCAAACAACGTGTACAAACCTTTTGGATGTGATTCTCTAAATGGTATTTCTTTCATAATTGTATATTGTGTTAAAAATTAAATCGGATAAAAGTACTTAAATTTTTGGAAATTACTTAATATAAGTTCTATTTCTATACACTATTTCTTAACAACAGGCTATTTCCATTACTAATATTTATTATTAAATCATTGATTTATAGATTTTTTTCAATAAAATCCGTGATACGTTGATACAGGTGCAAGCGGGTGTTTTTTCCACGATAAATCCCGTGGGTACGATCGGGATAAAACTCACTATCGAAAGGAACATCGGCCTTAATCATCGCATTAATCATACGCATAGAATTTTGTACGTGTACATTATCATCGCCTGTGCCGTGTACCAATAAAAACTTTCCTTTTAACTGATCAGCAAAATATAAAGGAGAGTTATCATCATAACCTTTGGGATTTTCTTGTGGTGTTTGCATATAGCGTTCGGTATAGACCGTGTCATAAAAACGCCACGAGGTAACCGGTGCTACTGCAATGGCCATTGAAAACACATCATTTCCTTTTAAGATACAATTCGCACTGGTAAAACCACCAAATGACCAGCCCCAAATCCCGATTCTATCGGCATCGATATAAGCACGTTTTCCTAATTCTTTGGCCGCTTCTATTTGATCGATAGTTTCGTATTTACCCAGTTCTTTATAAGTTACCTTTGTAAAATCACTTCCTCTACCTCCGGTTCCACGTCCATCTACACTAACTACGATATAACCCTTTGCGGCCAACATATAATACCAATAGTCGTTAAACCCGTTCCAGCTATTCGTTACCGTCTGTACGCCCGGTCCCGAATATTGGTACATCAATACGGGATATTTTTTTTGGGGATCAAAATCGGTAGGTTTTATCATCCACATATTAAATGTTCCATCCTTTGTAGTAATCGTAGAAAACTCTTTATGTCCTATGTGATACGCTTTTAATTTTTCGAGTAATTTTTTGTTATTTTTTATCTCTTTTATCAAAGTTCCATCCGACAAATGCAAGGTATACACCGGCGGTGTGGTAGCATCGGAAAAATTATTGATAAAATATTTTTTGTTTTTACTAAATGAGGCACTATTACTACCGGAATCGGCACTTAATCTTTTTTTGTTTTTACCATTTAAATCTATAGCGTACACGGTTTTGTTTATACTACCATCTTCTACCGATCTATAAAATATCCGCTTGTGTTTTTCGTCTACCCCATAAAAATCGATAACATCCCAAGGTCCTTTTGTTATTTGATGTAATAATTTACCCTCAATATCATAATGGTAAAGATGATCAAAACCATCTCTTTCGCTTCGCCAGATAAAACTATTATCCTTTAAAAAACTAAGGGCATCTCTAACATTAACATAGGTTTTTGAGGTTTCATTCAGCACCATTTTTGCTGTTATTTTCTGACTATCTACGACAAACAATTTAAGTTCATTTTGATGTCTATTAGTGGTTTGCACACTCAGTAAATATGGATTCTTCGTCCATTTAATTCTAGGAATATATTCGTAATCCGGCAATTGCACTTGCTTTGTTTCATCGGTTTGTAACGAATAAATATGCAAACTAACCACTGAGTTTTTTTCTCCGGCCTTAGGGTATTTAAAAGTGACCGGCTGTGGATATAATTCTTCACCAAATTTCATCATCGTAAATTCTGGGACATCGGTTTCGTCAAATCGCAAAAAAGCAATTTGGCTGCCATCGGCATTCCATTGGAAGGCTTTGACAAAACCAAACTCTTCTTCATAAACCCAATCGGTTAAACCGTTAATGATGCTATTTTTTACACCATCTTGAGTAATTTGTTTGATGGTACCAGACTCTAAATCTTTTACATATATATTATTAGCATACACAAAGGCCACTTTTTTGCTATCCGGTGAAAAAGTAGCTTGTTGAATCTTTTGATCAAATATTTTCTGTACACTTTTGGTTTTCAAATCGTAGACATAAAAAAAAGCCCATTCAGAATGTCTGTAAATGGGTTCGGATGCTGTTTTAAGCAAGAGCTTGGTTTCATCGGCATTGAAAGAATACGACTCAAAATAATCCAAGGCGTCTAAATCTTTACTATCTACCAAAGTGGCTACCTTTTCTAAGGTGTGATAGTCATATTTATCTACCGAAGTGCTTCGTGTATCTCGATGAAAACCTAATAAAGTATAGTAATCACCTTTCATAGAATTTAAGGCATTCATCCGATCCGGAGAGAATGTATAATTACTCCAAATATCTTCTAGAGTAATCTCTTTGAGCTGATTTTGATTGCTGGTTTCTTGGGCAACAATATTTTGATGTAAACTACATCCTACAAGGGAAAATAACAGAAAAAAATAGGTGAATAATTTCATATAGATACGTATTTATTAAGCACAATATTACAAAAAAATATGGGATGGACATCGCAAAATACAGATTGTAAATATTTCTTAGCTTTGCTATCCATTGCCTGTACAACATTACAACTAAATTTACGTTAAGAAACTAAAGTTATATCCATGAAAAACAGCCTTCTTTTTTTATTTTTTACCGGTATTATTGCACTGAGTTCGTGTCGAAAAGATTTTAGTACACAAAGTAGTTCTGGAGAATTGGCTTTTTCAAAAGATACGGTATATCTCGATACCGTCTTTACCAATATCGGCTCGAGTACCTATTCCTTAAAAGTATATAATCGTAGTAATAACGCCATTACAATACCTAGTATTCAGCTGCAAAGAGGTAATGACTCTGGCTATCGATTAAACGTAGATGGCGTACCGGGTAAATATTTTGAGGATGTTGATATTTTGGCAAAGGATAGTATTTTTATATTTATTGAAACCACCATTGACTATACGCAAATTTTAGATCCCATTTATGAAGACAAACTTCAGTTTGATAGTGGTGATAATTTACAAGAAGTTCCCTTGGTTACGTTGGTTCAAGATGCCCATTTTTTATATCCGGGCAGAAATAATTATGGTATTGAAACCCTATTGTTGGGTGTAGATGCCAACGGCGAAGACATACGTATTAACGGACGATATCTTACCGATGATGAGCTTACATTTACCAACGAAAAACCTTATGTTATTTATGGCTATATGGCAGTAGGTGATGAAAATAATACGGCCAAAACGTTAAATGTAGAAGCCGGTGCCCATGTTTATTTTCATGCCAACTCCGGGCTTATTATCAACGAAAATTCCAGTCTCCATATGGATGGAAATCTAACTGTTGACGAAAATAATGAAACCGAAATAATTTTCGAAGGCGATCGTCTGGAGCCGGAATATGCTGAAGTTCCGGGGCAATGGGGACTTATTTGGTTACGTGAAGGCAGTATAAATAATCGGGTAAATTATTCGATCCTAAAAAATGGCAGTATCGGCTTTCTTGTCGATGGTTTAAGTACTACTAGCAATCCTGTTTTGACTATAACAAACAGTCAAATCTATAACCATGCACAATTTGGTATATTGGGTAGAAATACGGCTATTAAAGGAACTAACTTAGTTATTAACAATGCCGGTTTTTCAGCTCTAGCAGGGACTTCCGGTGGTGTGTATAATTTTATTCATTGTACTTTAGCAAATTATTGGAGTGGTACTCGTAGTTACCCTACCCTATTATTGAGCAATTATTATGCAGTAGATGAAAACACTCTTGCCCCTGTAGATTTACAAGAAGCCAATTTTACCAATTGCATTATCGATGGGCGTAATAGTGTTGAGCTAAATTTAGAAAAAGTAGAAGGGGCTTTATTTAACTATCAGTTTACCAACAATAGTATTGCCTTTAATGATTTTCAAAATACATATACCGGTAATCCATTGTATGACTTTACGGATGCTGTTCATTATCAAAATAATTTGATAGATACCGATTCTAATTTTAGAAATCCAAATACCAATGATTTACTAATCGGTGAAAATTCTGAAGGAAATGCACATGCGGATCCAAGCGGCACAAGTCTTGTGCCTGTTGATATTTTGGGTGTTACCAGAAACAATCCGGCTGATATTGGCGCCTATGAACATATTATTTTTGATTAATTGGCCACAATACGACCGGGTATTTTAATTCCTATTTGAATTTGTATCTTTGTGACATGCAGAAAAACATCATCATTACAGGCGTTAGTCGAGGTATTGGTTTGGAATTGGTCAAAATATTGGCTAAAACCCATCAAATATTAGCCATCTCCCGAAATACAGAACCGGTTAAATATCTGGACAACGTACAGACCTTAGATCTTGATTTATCAGAACTAGAGGAGTTGGGTAAAGCCGCTACTTTTGTGCAAACTCATTGGAAAAAAGTAGATATTATTATCCACAATGCCGGTCAATTAATTCATAAGCCTTTTGCCCAAACCGGATATCAAGATTTTTTACACACCTATAATGTAAATGTTTTTGCCGTGGCCGAATTAACACGCTTACTGCTTCCTTTTTTAAAAAAGGGAAGTCATATAGTAAGCATTAGTAGTATAGGCGGTATTCAAGGTAGCGTAAAGTTTCCCGGACTAGCAGCCTATAGTTCTTCGAAAGGGGCACTTATTACCCTAACCGAATTGTTGGCCGAAGAATATAAAGAGCAAGGAATTGCATGTAATGTACTTGCCCTTGGAGCGGTTCAGACCGAAATGCTCAAAGAAGCTTTCCCGGATTATAAAGCACCTATTTCTGCCGGAGAAATGGCACGCTATATCGCAGAATTTGCCCTATCGGGTAACACCTATTTTAATGGTAAAGTACTGCCTGTAGCTTCTAGTACGCCCTAAGCTAAATTAACGTGAGCTTAATACAATATACGCTGTATATCAGATAGTTATATACGTTATTACTATGTTTATTGTCATTTCGACTGGAATGGAGAAATCTCTACATTGGAATTACGATTTTTATTGAAAACAGGCACTTCGGTACAATTCCAATTCCTTTCAGTCATTGGAATCACTCAGTGTCCTACATTTTGTGCATTAATTTACATCTTGTAATTTATTTCAGAAGTTTAAGCGGCTGAGTGATTTTACAAAGAATACTCCTAAAACAATCCCCACAACTACTCACTCGGCTATAGCGTATTGCTAACCTTAAAATTTTCTAACTTTGTATCCTTAATGAATAACGACAGAAAATATTATCGTACTACATTGGAAAATTATATTCCGGAAGCCTCCATTAATGGTGTTATCGATTTATTAGTAGCGTATCCTGTGCTCCTAAAAATTACCCGAGAGCGTAAAACCAAACAAGGTGATTTTAGAATATTGCCCAATGGTCAGGCTCAAATTAGTGTCAACTATAATCTAAATCCGTATCGTTTTTTATTGACACTTATTCATGAAATCGCACATCTGGTCACCTATAAAAAATACAAACGGGTAAAGCCTCACGGCAAAGAGTGGAAAAATGAGTTTACCTATTTAATGTTGCCTTTTATCAATAACTTTGTTTTCCCAAATCATCTACTGCCCTATTTGGCGCAGTACTTTATTAACCCTAAAGCCGCTACGGGCTCGGATGTTCAACTGAGTATCGCCTTAAAAAAATACGATAAAAACACACATACAAAACCCGTTTATTCGCTACACCAAGGTGCCGAATTTATCCTTAATAATAAAAAATTTAAACTTGGAAATAAACGACGAACGCGTTATGAATGTCTGGAACTACGGAGCAAAAAAAACTATTTAATTCATCAAAACGCCGAAGTAGTACCCATTAAAACAACACCATATGAATCCTAAAAACTACTATGCCGTCATTATGGCCGGCGGAGTCGGATCCCGGTTTTGGCCGGTGAGTACTCCTGAAAACCCAAAGCAATTTCACGACTTGTTAGGTACCGGAAAATCGCTTATTCAACAAACCTTTAACCGCTTAAAAGGGTTAATACCTAGTGAAAATATTCTCATATCGACCAACGACCGCTATAAAAATTTGGTTAAAGAGCAACTACCTGCTATACGTGATCGTCAATTGGTATTAGAGCCTTGTATGCGCAATACCGCTCCGGCTATTTTATATGCTACTTTAAAAATTTATCAACAAAATCCGGATGCAATTATTTTAATAGCCCCTAGCGATCACTGGATTGATAAAGAGCAAGTTTTTAGAAACGATTTACAAACTGCTTTTACAGCTTGCGAAAAACAAGATATTTTAATGACCTTGGGGATAAAACCCACCTATCCGAATACCGGATATGGCTATATTCAATTTGATCCGTCACAACAGGCTCTAAAAAAAGTTGTACAGTTTACCGAAAAGCCCAAACTTAGTCTGGCTAAACAATTTATAGCCAGTGGTGATTACCTTTGGAATGCCGGTATTTTTATCTGGTCGGCAAAAAGTATACGCAAGGCTTTTCAAGAACACTTGCCCGAAATGTACACCTTGTTTGCTAAAGGAACTAGGATATGGAACACCGATTTTGAAGATGATTTTATTAAAGATACCTACCCCAAAGCAACTGCCATTTCTATTGACTACGGCATTCTAGAAAAATCGACAAATGTATGGGTATTGCCCGTATCTATCGGTTGGAATGATTTGGGAACTTGGGGTGCACTTTATCATAAACTCGAAAAAGATTCGCATCAAAATGCTGTAGTAAATGCTACAAGCTACCTTACTGATTCTGAAGGAAATATGATACGTACTTCTAAAGGAAAGAAAGTGATAATCAAAGGACTCAAAAAATTTATAGTCGTAGAAAATGATGGAATTTTAGTAATTTTACCCAAAGATGACGAACAAAGCATCAAAGAATTGTCTAAAATGATATCGCATTAATGAAAGTAACGGAAGAAAAAAAGGGTATTGAAGAACAAGAACCCAAACTCAATATCAAAGAATATTTAACCCATTTATTTGATATAAAAAAAGGCACGAGCAAGGCGGGAACCATTCAAGATATCAAAGATGGTATTTCGATAAAAGGACATACGGCTTGGATTCTTATTTTTTCCATATTAATTGCTTCTATTGGTCTAAATGTAAGTTCTACAGCTGTTGTTATTGGGGCAATGCTTATTGCACCTTTAATGGGACCTATCTTAGGTGTAGGCTTATCCGTAGCGATAAATGATGTAGTAACCTTAAAACATGCTCTGGTTAATCTTGGTGCCATGATGGCCATAAGTTTGGTAACTTCTTTCTTGTTTTTTAGCATTCCTTTATTTCAAGAAGCTACTCCGGAGTTATTGGCACGTACCAAACCGGATTTACGCGATGTTTTAATTGCCATTGCCGGTGGTTTAGCCCTTATTGTATCTTTGAGCAGACGTAAAGAAATGCTAAACACTATTGCCGGTGTAGCTATTGCCACGGCCTTAATGCCTCCTATCTGTACGGCAGGATTTGGACTGGCTATAGGCCGATTTGATTATTTTGCCGGTGCCTTGTTTCTATTTAGCATTAATTCTATCTTTATTGCCTTAGCCACTTTTGTCATTCTAAAATTTTTACGTTTTCCCAATGTAAAACGGATTGATTCTCAACGGCAGAAATTCATTGCTAGAATTGCTTCGGTTATTGCTCTTTTGGTTTTATTAGGCAGTATTTACACCTTCTATGGATTGGTGCAAGAAAAAAAGTTCACTAAAAAAGCTCAATTATTTGTCAATACATTAAAGAATGAAGGAATTAGTATTATCGATAGAGATTTGGATGATTTTGATTTTGCTCATAATCAAATAACCATTACCGTATTTGGGAAAAGCGTTACCGATACCGACAAAAAAAAGTGGCACGAACTCCTATCCAAATTGGATTTAGCCAATACCAAACTTATTATTCAACAAGGTAAAGATAATTCGCATATGATTAAAGAATTTCAAAACCTCAAAGAAACCTACGCCGACCAAATCAAATATATCAGTGAGAGAGATGCTGCCATAAAGGATAAAGATCTCCTTATCAAACGACTAAAAGAACGACTTCACGAACTGCCTTTTGTTCAGATAAGCCAAGAAGCTAGAATTAATTATTCGGGCTTAAAAGCCATTAGCTATGCCAAAAAAATAAGTACCGATTTCCAAAAGATTGATACTATTTTAGTGTTCACTACACAATGGTACGACTCTGTTCCAAAAAGTGAGGAGCAGTTTATAAAACTTGAACAATGGCTAAAAACACGCCTACAAGTGGATACACTTCAGGTGTTAAAAAAATAGCGCTCAAAGAAAAATTACATCAAAAAAATTATAGTTTATCCGAGCTGGCTATAGCATCCTGTAGAGCACTCGCATATTTATGATTCGCTATCACCTTTTCTAATGCTTCAATTGGAAAAATGCCACTTTCTTTAATCCAATACGAAACAGCACTTAGCGCTGCCCCTTTTTTTCCGGCTACTTTAAAAAATGGTTTAGACAAAAATGTGTGTTCCTCCTTAATTTTATCATCCATCATTACCAATGAATTATCTGCAATACGATCTTTTACTTTGTGCCAACCATCTTCTGTAACAATAAGCATTGTATTGGGTTTCTCTAATCCGGTATAATTAATAGGTTCTTTAGACAAGATGACTTCGGCAACGGAAAAACCGGTTCCCACGGTTATAGGATATTCTCCTTTCATAGTGGTATAAAGCCCGGCTAACATGCCGGCTTGTGCCAACATAACAGCTGCCGACTGCACTCCACCACCGGCAGATCCGGCAATAACAATACCCATTCTATTTTCTATGTTTGCGGTAAATTGCGTGGTTAAGCCCTGCATTCCATCTAACAAAGATTTGGTATTTCTCTCTGGTGTAATGCCAACCGGTCGTTTATTAATTAACTTTTCTTCAGCTTCAACAAATTCTTTGAACTCCGCTACCTTTTTCATCCCATACGAAGTACATAAACTGGCTAGTTCGACTAATGAGAAACCCGGTGTTTCAATAGCCTCTTCTAACACCTCGGTATACCGTTTTAAATCCGTAACTCTTACCGAAAAAGCTGCTCCGGCTTGGTGGGCTAAATTGACAATATCGTAAGGATCCGCATCATCGGCACTTTGTTTAAAATCTTTAAAATCATTAGTAGATAAACCACTCATCTGGCCTCCTGTCATTCCAAACAAGAGATTATTATATACTACTAAGGTCATATCAATATTGCGCCTTGCCGCCTCTAAGATATGTTGCAATCCAATGGTCGCTCCGCCATCACCTTGAAGTACCACTACTTTTTTATCGGATCTGTTAAGTCCCAAAGCCACTCCAACACCCAAAGCCGGAGAACGACCGTGTAAACCATGTATGGTATGACACGCAAAAAGCGGATCTACTAAACCGGTACAACCTATGTCACTAACCATAGTTACATCTTTGGTTCCATAGCCCAGATTTTCAAAAGCTTTGGTAATACTTCTGGTATTAGCACCGTGACCACAACCGGGACAAAAAGGCATTTTTACTTTAGTTAATAACTTTTCTTTTACTTCCATAATTTCTTCGTATTAGGTATTTCTTATGGCTAAATAAGCTTATGGGTTGACAACTGATTCAATATCCGATGGGGTTAACATCGCACCAAATTTGGTCGCTGTTTTAACACTAGGAATGTTTCTTTTCCCAAATAACATTTCTTTATACTGACCCGTTAAATTTTCTTCGGCAAAAACAACCGATTTATACGAATCTACAATCTCATAAATTTGTGGAGGAATTGGTGAAATGGTCTTAACAATAAGTAAATCTATTTTTTTCCCTGATTTGCGAATTGTGGTTACAGCATCTCTGGCCGCATCAGCGGAAATACCCCAAGATACAATTAACTGATTGGCACCATCTTGTGTGTCTAACTCATAAAAGCTAAACTCATCAATACGTTTTTCTAACTTTTCTTTTAAACGTCTTGTATTAGCCATACTTTCCGGATTTCCTTTACGGATAAGTCCTTCATCATCATGGGTAGAGGAATTGAATCGCACTTCGTACTCATCATTACCTAATGGATAAAAAGTGGGCACTCTATCTTTACCTGATTTGTAAGGCAAGTAAGGTGGTTCAAAGGCTTTAGGGGTTCTATCTATTTTCTCTAAGGGCTCTAAAGTAGTAATATCAAAACTCTTTTGCGTCATAACCATCTCCTTAGAAGTAAGCAATATCACCGGCGTACGGAATTTCACAGCTGTTTTAGCTGCTTCGTGAGCTAAGGTCCAAGCATCATTAAAATTGGAAGGTGAAAATATAGGCAATGGAAAACCACCGGATATTACACCATCTAAAAATTTAAGATCTCCTTGTGCACCAGTTGTCGCCGAACCGGTACTAGGTCCTAAACGCTGTGTAATTATTAACACCAAAGGCAACTCCATCATATACGCCATATTCAGGGTCTCTGTCATCAACGCTAAACCCGGAAAAGCAGTAGCACTGACTGCCAGTTTTCCTGCAGCAGCATATCCGGACATCCACTGTAACACCGAAATTTCATCCGGGCCTGCTAGAAATTGCGGGAAACGCATTTTACTGTATGAATAAAATTTATTAGAAGGGGTTATGGGATAGGCAATAAAAACATCTGCCCCGGACTGAACTAATGCCTCAGTAATAATTTTTGAGGCATCTATCAAGACATTTTTTGAAGTCGAATTTTCCAAAAGATCTACCTTTTAAAATTTAAAGAACAAAGGTAATTTTTAGTTTTTATTTTAGGGGATTTTATAGCGTTTTTTTTGATAGAAAATACCACAACCCTCTATTTTTAAAAGAACTTAACTTAAAAGGGTACGATAAACCTTTAACCAGCCTAGCCATTCCCCTTTATTAGTTACCGATGAATTGTGAAAAATAGAAACCAACTGACCATTTACTTGTCGTACCGATTGTTTTATGATATTGATTTTTTCAATAGCTTTTTCCGGACTAAGCTTTAGATAGTGTTGCAGTGTTCCATCCATTATTTGAAAAGGGATGAGTTGCAAAGGCCGTATCTCGTTCTTCTTTAAATTAAAGAATGGGAAAGGCAAAGCCATACCCGCTCTAAAACCAACACCATCAGCAAATCCTAAGGTATAATCTTCTTTAATACCAATATGAATCAGCTGTTCAAAAGTGTCCGGAAAACTCAGTTTTAAGTAATGTTGTCGACTTTTTTGTAGCGGTTCATCCACAATTTGATGCAACACATCATATTCTTTTTTAAGGGCGCTACTGTTAGTATTGGAGTGATAAGATGGATGTAAACCTATCTTAGCATATTTGGCCACTCTTTTAATAAGCTCTTTCATTACGTTATGCATCGGTAAGTTTTTATCATACTTTCCATAGCTCCCGACTTGAAAAAAGTAGATTGCAGGCCATGTTGATTCCTTTTGTATGCGTTCTAATACCTTATAGGTGTCGTAAGGGTCTTTTTGTGATGAAAAAGGAAATGTAATTTTTGGAATCGTATGGTTATTAAAAGGCATAAACCCTTTAATAAAGCCACCTAGTTTTCTCCAGAATGGTTTACCCTTATTGGCAAACGCCACATCAACATCAATGGTATTAAGTTGTTCGTACTCTCTTTTAGGAAACGGGTAGGTGGAATGTGTAGTAAGGATTGCTTTTTTAAGTTGCTCTACCCATAAATGTACAACAGGTTTTTCTAAAAAACCTGCTTTATATGCCAAAGAGGCTGAAGCCGTAAAACGTTGATGTTTATCCGGTGTAAAAGGCAAATATTCTTCGTATCTACTCAACATATAAAAACTACTTGCCAAGAGATCAAATTGAAATTCCGAAATGGTATTTGTTCTAAAAAAATAGGGTATGTCTTTATAAAAGGTAACTTGAATATCTTGAGACTGAATCGTATTTTCAAACAATAAAGAGTGCGGTTGTATCGAAATATCAGCATCCAACTCCTCATCCGAGTAATTTAACCTTGGGTTGCTTGTTTCTTGGAATTCGCTTTTACCTACCACTTTATACGGAACACCTAAAATTGTAGTAAACAACACCTCTAAGGTATATAAGAATCTTTCACTACTTCTATTTGAATAAATAAATATCACACTAAGTTGGTATATATTGCTATTAATTTATGTGATTCTTGCTCCCAATTTAAGGTCTTTGCTGCTTGGACCAAATTATTTTTCCAACGGGCATAACGCTGTGTATCTGTAAAAGCCTTTTTAACGGTATTGGCCATAGCCTTAGGATCAAAATCGTCAAAAACAATTCCAATCTCATTATCTTTTACCAATTTAGCCACTACAGGTCTATTGGATACCATTAACGGAATTTGACATTGAATGTAATCAAAAACTTTATTAGGTAAACTGTACTCGTAATTTAGGTTTGTGTTTTTATCCAAAGATAAGCCTAGATCGGCAATTTGCGTATAGGCCAATAATTGATCATAAGGTAAGCGCCCAATGATATGCACTTTATCTTGGAGTTTAAGTTGCATGACTTGTTTTTGTAAATCGGAAAAAACATCACCTCCACCAATAATATACAGAACGGTATCTTCTAAATATTTCATCATAGCTACCGCTTCTTCCGCACCACGGTCTTTGTTAATTCCGGACCCTTGTAAGATCAACATTTTTCGATTTCCCTTACATTTTTTCGCTAAATTTTTATCCGGATTCAGCGTAGATATTCGGTTTGCAATATTACGAATTACGTGTACAGGTACTTTATATTTATCTTCATAAATTGAAGCGATTACTTGATTTACAGTGATGATATTTTTTAGCTTTGGAAAAATAAATTGTTCTATTCGTAGCCATACTTTTTGTATATGGGGCCGATGAATTAATTCGGGAACCTCAGTAAACAATTCGTGGGAATCATACACTAATTTTTTTCGAAACAGGACGGCAATTAAAAAATTTGGCAGCAGTGTATCTAAGTCGTTGGCAAGAAGTATATCTTTTTTGATAAAAAGTAATTTTAAAAACAAACGAATTGTATAGGTTGCATAGAACAGAAATCCTTTTGTAAAAAAAAGAGACATCCTATACGTCTTATAGTCGCGATGAATCGGGGCACTAGTTTTTAACTTTCTTCCTATTAGTACAATTTCAAAACCTTGTTTATGCAGTGTATCGCACACTTTACGTACCCGTTGATCGGTTACCAAATCATTAATTACGGATACAACTATTCGTGGCAAAATAAACTTTTTTTAGATGAAAAAGTAAAAATACAATATATTCGGTTAATTACTCCTTTTTACTTTTTTATACATCAAAAATCCACCAAGAACTACTAAAACTATAAAAAATAAATAGCTAAGCAGGCTTATTCGGGCGCCTTTTTGCACCACTTCAGGTTCAAATTTAAATACAATTTTATGTGTTCCCTCCGGAAGTAATAAAGCTCTTAGCACATAATTGGCTCGGAGTATCTCAAATTCTTTACCATCTACAAAGGCTTTCCATCCATAAGGATAATACATCTCAGAAAATAGTGCCAACTGAGGAATATGTGACGTACTTTGGTAGGTAATCTTATTAGGTTTATAGTCTTTAAGTTTAATGCTTGCCGTAGAATCTACCATCCAAATCGTTTTTGGAATGCTGTTTTTATAGGTTTCATCTAGTACCGCTGTATTTTTATGAATACTATCCAAAGCAAGCATAGCTTCATCTGCTGATTTTACCCATTTTATGGTATTGACAAACCAAGCATTTCCATATGAATCCGGATTTTCTTGCACTTGAACTTCGCCCTTATCATTACCCAATATCAAGTACTTTGTATTTAACATATTCAGTACTTCAATGTTATTTTTTGCAATCTGATAATCAAAAAGCTCTTGATACCTTCTAGGCTTTGCTGCATGATAGCCTCCTATCGAATTATGGAAATAAGAGGTACTGGCATCGTTCATTGGATTACGGGTAAAATTGGCCACACGATAATGGCCTTTGTCTTTGCGTATAGCCTGATCTGCTGCCGTCGCTTTAAAAGGTTTTTCTACTTTAGCTGACGATTTAAAATCATTTGCATTCACATAGCGTTTTGCAACCCCTATTCCATCAAATAACAGAACAAAAGTTAAGATAGCCAAAGCAGGGTAGAGTTTAATCTTCTCTTTCAAGAACATCCATAAACCTGTAGCGGTTACCATAACTAATAAAAAGCTACGCAAACTATCCTTAAACAGTAAGGATTTTCTGTCTAGAATTAAAGCCTTAGAAAAATCGGGAATCATCTTATCGTAGTATCCATCATTACCCCCTTCGAAAGCAAACCACGAACCTCCTAACAACATAAAAAACAAAGCAATACCACCGGAAATATAAAGGGCTTTCTTAAGGGCACTTTCTTTTTGTTTTAAGGTAATTTTATCATCAAAAAAGAATTTTTGTAAAGCCAATACCGCCAAAACAGGAATGGCTATTTCCATAATCACTTGAATAGACGATACCGCTCTAAATTTATTGTATAATGGAACGTAATCAATAAAAAAATCGGTTAAAAAGGAAAGGTTTTTACCCCAACTGAGCAATAAAGCAAATACAATACTTGCCAATAACCATTTTTTTGTTGTTGACTTTAGTAAAAAAAAGCTCATTACAAATAAGAAAATTAAAACGGCTCCAATATAAGCCGGTGCGGCAACAATAGGCTGATTTCCCCAATAGGTTGGTGCATGTTTAGCAAAATCTCTAGCTTGTTCAGCACCTATTTTATCTTTTAAAAAATGATAAGTATGAGAATCCGTTCCCAAATATTCTGCATTACCCCCACCCATTAATCTGGGGATAAAAAGATTAAATGTTTCTAATATACCGTAACTATATTCGGTAATATAATCTTTAGATAGACCTGATTTCGTTTCTTTTGGTGTTCCATCAGGATTTATCGACAACTCACTTGTACCTCTGGTACTTTCTTTAGCATATTCTTGTGTTGGCAATAGATGATTGGCATTCATAGCGATGGCGAGTAAACCCGATACCAATAACACCCCCGATGATTGTAAAAAAGGAATAATTTGTTTGTTCTTTACCGCTTTTATCAAATAAAACATCCCCATAAAAACCAACATAAAAAACAGGTAATATGTCATTTGAATATGACCGGCAACAATCTCTAAAGCAGTGGCCAATGTGGTCAATACAAAACCTAAAAAATATTTTTTATTAAACAGCAATAAGGCTCCGGCTAAAACAAAAGGCATATATCCAATGGCATGTGCTTTTGCATTATGACCTACCCCAATAATAATAATCAAGTAGGTGGAAAATCCATAAGCTAATGCCCCTAAAACAGCCAATTTCCAATCGACTTTTAACACTAGCAATAGCACAAAAAAACTAAAGAAATACAATACTAAATAATCGGCAGGCCTGGGTAAAAAACGAATTAATGTATCTACTTTTTTAATAAAATCATACGGGTAGTAGGCACTGATTTGATAGGCCGGCATACCTCCAAAAGCAGCATCTGTCCAGTAAGGTTCTTCATGATTTTCACTTCTAAAATCCTTTATTTCTTTAGCCATTCCCCGGTATTGTGCAATATCGCTTTGGTATAATTTTTTACCATCTAATACAGGAGAAAAATAAGCTAATGCAACAATAACAAAGCCAAGTATTGCAATGAGGTAGGGTGTAATTTTTTTATAATTCATAATAAGTATGGATTTTAGACAGATTGGTAGCGGTTTGAAAAAATGGGATTAATCTCTTTTAAAAATTTTAATTTCAAACAAGCTATTCCAATGTTTTCCGGTTACAAAAAGGCGTTTTGTTTTATCGTCGTAAGCAATTCCGTTTAACACATCATCATTGGGTTCTAGACGTTGAGATTTTTTGACCTCCTTTTCTAAATTACTCAAATCAATAATACCTTCGATAGCCCCGTTATTGTGGTTTAGAATTAAAATGATATTTTTTTGCCAAACGTTAGCATAGATTTTACCTTCGACATATTCTAACTCATTTAAATCTTTTACCCGTTGTTTATTGGTATAGGCTTCAATATAACCTATTTCTTCTAGAGTATCGGGGTTTAAAAACCATACTTTCTCCGTACCGTCTGTTTTAATCAATTTCGTGCCATCGTGTGTTAAACCCCATCCTTCTTTACTTTGATTATAATGAAAAGTATTCCGTTGTTTAAAATCTTTTAAATCATATACAAAACCTAATTTACTCTGCCAAGTTAATTGATAAATCTTATCTTTATAAATAGTCATGCCTTCGGCAAAGTACTTTGAGTTTACGTCTACCTTTTGCAGCACCTTACCCGTTTCCAAGTCTACTTTTCTTAGAGAAGATTGCCCTTTTCTACCGGTACTTTCATATAAAAATCCCTCGTGAAACTCCAAACCTTGGGTATAAGCTCCGGAATCATGGGGATAGGTGTTAATCACCTTATAAGTATATACTACCGGTTCTTTTGACGCTAAAAAAATAATGGTATTGGTCAAATTTTTTGTTTTCGAATTATAGGCTACTACTGCTTTTAACACATGTTTTCCCAATCGTTGGTTAGAAATATCCATTTTAGCATGATTTTCTAAGCGTTTCCCATCTAAATAATATGTGATTTTATCAATTTTCTTATTATTTTTCTCACTAACGGCGATAGTCAGCGGTTGATTGACGCTTATTTTTTTGGGCGAATCAAATGTAAAGGAATACTTATCTTCGCATGAAGTTAAAACTAACATACTGATTAGCAGTAATAAATAGAATTTATTTAGCATTTTGACGATATTGTTTATTAATAATACAAATAAAACAAAAACATTTTTTGTGGTTTCAAAAATATGGTTAAATTTGCACACTTGAAAATAAACAAAGTATAAAATGAAAAAAGGTATACATCCAGAGAATTATAGAATGGTCGCTTTTAAAGATATGTCTAATAATGATGTCTTTATTACTAAATCTACGGCCGATGCAAAAGAAACAATTGAAGTAGATGGTGTTGAATACCCATTGATCAAGTTAGAAATTTCAAGAACGTCGCATCCTTACTATACTGGTAAGATGAAATTGGTTGATACCGCTGGACGTATCGATAAATTTAAATCTAAATACGCAAAGTTTAAAAAATAATTTTTTGAACTTTACGTAATAAAAAAAATCCGTTTTGAAAATTTTTAAAACGGATTTTTTTTATGGGGATTCTTTTTAAAAATTATGCTTAAGCAATTTAGCGATAAACTTAATCAAGATATAAATAAACAAAAGAATTGCATAATAAGAGATTTTTTTCTTTGATTTAGTAGTTTCTTGCTTAGACTTAACTTTTTTTGACGTATTAAAAATGGCCTTTGGAGATGTCTGTATACTCTTAGAAAAAGAATCACATTTATCAGTAAAATGAGGATAATTATCCGTTAATCCACAAATAGTTCCATAGCGTTCGGTAACTTTTTTGTGTACACATTGATTACAATAAAACAATCGATCCTCTTTTGAAAGCACAGCTATTCTATTTTTAAATAACTCTCAACATTAATATCCACTTCCTCCCAAGTTTTACTAACTCCATCTTCGCCGGTATGTTTCTCTTTACAGGCTTCGTGAAGCGAAGTTAATGCCTTTGCAGCATCCCAATCAAGAATATTCATAGAGCCTTCCATAGACAGCATTTGTCCGTCAATAAAATAGTTTAACCGGACCGCTTTTGAAATACCATTCATTTTAAGTGTAACTAAAGCGATAGAATCATTTTCAATATGCAAATTTCCGGTTAAAGAATTGGTATTATCCATAACGCCAAAAAATAAATTCTTGAGTTTGGTATCTCTTGATTCGTTATTGCTAAACAAACTGCTTACCGGAATTGAAAACTCCACACCATCAATAGCTTCACGTGCTGTTTTTGCTTCTTTAGGATTTACTATTTCCAGTTGAGAAAAACGGCCTTTGACCGCTATTTTAGCAGTAGTTTTATAACCTGTCCAAAAAACGGTGGTCGTCTTGGGTTCAATAGAATATAATTTATCCTTTTTATCAAGCGGTTTCTTGGTTGAGGCTGATTTATTAAAATAATCACAAGAATACAAACTTGATAGTATTAAAAATATACTTAAATAGTAAGCGATTTGTTTGTGTGTAGTTTTCATAATTTATATTAGTATTAGTTATGTGCAAGATACACATTTATAAATATAATCTTACTTTATGAAGATTTTCTAGCAATTACTTGTTCTCCACCACGAACTTTATCTCCAAGCACTACTGTAACTTCAAAATCTAAGGGAACAAAGATATCTGCCCTAGACCCAAATTTAATAAATCCTGCATCCTCACCTTGAACGGCTTGTTCCTTTATTTTAGCATAGTTTACGATACGTCTGGCAATAAATCCAGCCACTTGACGATATAGAATTTTCCCTATTTTTTTATTATCTACAACAATACTTGTACGTTCATTCTCCGTTGAGGATTTAGGGTGCGAAGCCACTAAATATTTTCCTTTGTGATATTCCGAATAGACAACGGTTCCACTAACCGGATAACGGGTTACATGAACATTTAAAGGGGTCATAAAAATAGATATCTGACGCCGTTTGTCTTTAAAATATTCCGGCTCCAACACCTCTTCTATAGCAACCACTTGACCGTCGACCGGTGCCATAACAACGGTATCATCTATGTTAGTATGACGTTTGGGGTTTCTGAAAAATTGTAAAATTAATATGGCTAATCCAAAGAAAACTAATTGAATTATTTTTTGCACGGTATAGTTGTCTACCCATTCACCGGCTCCTATTACTCCAAATGCTAAAAAGGCAAGTGTAATGAAAATTATTTTATATCCTTCTTTGTGAAACATGACTATGAAATTACTAATAAATAAATAAATATAAAAGGTGCTGCAAATACCACACTATCTAGACGATCTAGAAAACCACCATGTCCCGGTATAAAATTACTGCTATCCTTTACCCCTGCATGTCTTTTAAACATCGACTCTATCAAATCACCCAATACACCAAAAACACTGACAATAGCCGCAAATACCAACCAGTTAATCAAGGTCATTTTTGTAAAGTATAAGGACAATACATAGCCTCCAACTAAAGTAAAAACCATTCCTCCTATAAAACCCTCAATAGTTTTGTTAGGAGAAATACGTTCCAATAATTTACGTTTTCCAAAATTTTTCCCTACCAAATAAGCAAAGCTGTCATTAACCCATATCAATATAAAAACACCCAAAATGGTTGTATTTACATAAGTAAACTCATTATTAATAAAAGGAATTTGAGCTATTAATGTAAAAGGAACAGCTATATAAATAATACTTAAAAATATTTTTCCCAAATGGTTTACCACTTCGTCTTTTTTAGCAAATAAAATAGAAATAAAGGCACCAAAAAAACTCAAAAAGAGCGCTATTCCGGCGTAATCTGACAACAATCTGGAAGGTATATCTTTTACATTCAAGACATTAGCGAAGATAAAAAGTAAAACAGCAATGAGAAACGGAAATACACTCTTCAATTGTATCATCTTTACAAACTCATACAAAGTTATGAGCATTAAGATAAAAAACAGACTTATAAAAGTAATTTTAGAAAAGAGAATCCCAAAAGTGAGTACACCTACATAAATAGCACCAAAAAAAATACGCTTAGTAAAATTATTCATCTGTTATAAATCTTCTAAAAGTAATAAATATAAATTTTTGGAATTGGTATTGCCATAATTTAAAAAATTAGGATCTTTTTTTTGTGGCATATAATCCTTAATCGCGCTAATGTTAGACGGTATTTCTTTTTTAAAACGGTATTTAATACTGGTCAATGCTTTATCTTTATCTTGAATCAATTGACTGGTCGTTGCAAATACAATAAAATTAATTGGATACTGCATCAATTTAGTTTCATTTAGTTGAACGGAAGAAAACAGAATACTGCCATCTTCGGCAATTAAATGTTCACAAGTAGTGTAAAAGACCGACGCCGAACTTTTCTCAGCAACCCCTAAGACATTTAGATTATCCTGTAAGTGATTGTCAAAACATTGTGCTGATTTCCAAGAATTTTCATCAAATATTGCTTTTAGATAGCCCATTGCCTCTTCTTCTGTAAGACAATACAAAAACTTTCCTCCTTTTTCTTTAAACTGTTCCACAAAGAGTTCGTCCGGTGTCCTTTTTTTATCTAGAGCAGACTCTTTTGCATGTGTTGTCTCCTGATTCTTTTTTTTATTGCCAAATATTTTATCGAAAATACTCATTATACAAGAACTTACTACGCTTCGGCACCTTCTGATGGTTTGGTATCATCGGTAACTTCTGTTTTATCCTCTTCTATCAACTTTATCTCATGGGGACGTTTACCAAAAATAACTTCTAAATCATCTTGGAAAATAACCTCTTTTTCTAATAATTTTTCAGCTAATACTGTTAGCTTATCTTTATGTTCTTTAAGAATTGCAATAGCCCTTTGGTATTGTTCCTCAATGATTTTTGAGATTTCAGCATCAATTAATTGGGCCGTTTCGTCACTATAAGGCTTGGTAAAACCGTATTCTTGTCCCGACGAATCATAGTAGGTTAGATTACCAATCTTATCGTTAAGACCATAGATGGTTACCATAGCTCTAGCTTGTTTAGTTACTTTTTCCAAATCATTAAGTGCCCCGGTAGAAATCTCGTTAAAGATTACTTTTTCGGCAGCACGCCCACCAAGAGTAGCACACATCTCATCTAACATTTGATCTGTTTTGACAATCATCCGTTCTTCTGGCAGATACCAAGCAGCACCTAGCGATCGTCCTCTAGGTACAATTGTTACCTTTACCAAGGGAGCGGCATGCTCTGTCATCCAACTAACGGTAGCATGACCTGCTTCGTGAAAAGCAATGGTTTTTTTCTCTAATTCGGTTACAATCTTATTCTTTTTTTCTAAACCACCGATTATTCGATCTACTGCATCCAAAAAATCTTGGTGATGTACCGCTTTCTTTCCTTTACGAGCCGCAACAAGTGCCGCTTCATTACATACATTGGCGATATCTGCACCCGAGAATCCGGGGGTTTGTTTTGACAAGAAGTCCAAATTGATATCTTTGGCTAACTTTAAAGGTTTTATATGGACTTCGAAAATGGCTTTTCGCTCATTTCTATCCGGTAAATCTACATATATTTGTCGATCAAAACGTCCAGCCCGTAAAAGGGCTTTATCCAACACATCCGATCTATTTGTTGCAGCAATTACTATTACATTTGTATCGGTACCAAAACCATCCATTTCAGTCAATAGTTGGTTTAAGGTATTCTCACGCTCGTCATTTCCTCCAGTCATATTATTTTTGCCACGGGCACGACCTATGGCATCAATTTCATCAATAAATATGATGGATGGTGCTTTTTGTTTGGCTTGTTTAAATAAATCACGAACTCTAGAAGCCCCAACACCTACAAACATTTCTACAAAATCAGATCCTGATAAGGAATAAAAAGGAACATGCGCTTCACCTGCTACCGCTTTAGCGATTAAGGTTTTACCGGTACCCGGAGGACCTACAAGCAATGCACCTTTAGGAGTTTTACCCCCTAATGAAGTGTATTTTTTAGGATTCTTAAGAAAATCGACAATTTCTTCCATTTCTTCTTTAGCTCCTTCTAAACCGGCAACATCTTTAAAAGAAGTTTTTACTTTTTGATCTTGATCAAAAAGTTTTGCCTTAGATTTACCGATATTAAAAATTTGTCCTCCACCACCTGCTCCTGCTCCACCAGACATTCGTCGCATGATATAAATCCAAACACCTATCAACAAAATAAAGGGTAAGGCATTACCAATAAGCATCCCCCAATCACTGGTAGATTCTAATTTATATTGCACCAAATTACCCTCGGCTTTTGCCTGATCTAATTCTTTTTGAAACAACTGTAAATCTCCATAACGAAAAGTATAAAACGGCACCTTGGCTTTTGCCCCAAAAACGCCCCCCTTAGTTGCATTTACATGTGCCTCTTTTTCGGCTGCTTCTTGGTTTAAAAAAGCTGTAGCCATTCTTTTTTGGTCAAAAATAAGAATACTGTCAATCTCTTGGTTGTGTAGTATCGTTTCAAATTCTGATAAAGATATTTCGTGAACATTCTTATCAGGATTCATGTTTTGAAATAGAAAATACCCCAAAAAGGCAAAGATGGCTATGTATAGCCAGTTAATACCCATTTTAGGTTTCTTTATATCTTTTAAATCCGGTCTTTGAAAAGGATTCTTGTCCTTAGGGGAATTCTCAGATGACCCCTTAGATTCTTTTTGTTCTTTTGATGTATTGTATTTATTCATCTAGTAATTTTAATCGGTTGTTGAAAAAATGGTTGTTTTGGCATCGCCCCAAAGCCCTTCCAGGTCATAATGCTCGCGAATAGGCTGCTGAAATACGTGAACTACCACCGTTACATAATCCAATAATATCCATTCGGCTGTTTGTTCGCCCTCTGTATGCCAAGGTTTTTCGTGTATTTCTTTACTTACTTCTTTTTGAATTCGTCCGGCAATAGCCTCCACATGGGTGTTAGAGGTTCCGGAACATATTACAAAATAGTCACAAACCGTATTGTCAATATCACGTAAATCTAACAATCTAATATCTAAAGATTTAGCATCTTCTGCTGTTTTAATTAGTTGTGTAATCAGTTGGTCTGTGGTATTTTTTGGTGTACTCATTCAATAGTTTTAAATTAATTACAAACATACATAAAAAAAGAGCTATTACAGGCTCAAGTTTCAAGTAAATTATTCACTTTTTTATTCCCTATCCGTAGGTAAAATAGTATTTTTACACCATTATAGGAATATTTTATCTATATGAACATTGTCAAACTTTGTACCACTACCTCTACAAATGACTATTTAAAAGGACTTCTCACCGATAGTGCGTTGCCCAATTATAGTGTAGTAATGAGTGATTACCAAACCCAAGGTAGAGGACAAAGGGGAAATACTTGGCACTCTGAAAAAGGCAAGAACCTATTATTCAGCATTTTAATACAAAACAAATCACTATTACCTGTTGAACAATTTGTCCTAAATCAAATCGTATCTCTGGGAATTTTAGAGATTTTGCAGCACTATATTCCCGATGTACGGATTAAATGGCCAAACGACATTATGGCAGGTTCTAATAAAATTGCCGGTATTTTAATTGAAAACACCCTTAGTGGTAATCACATTAAACATAGTATTATTGGAATTGGGCTAAATGTCAATCAAACTGCTTTTCCTGAAGAATTAGCCCACGTAACTTCTATGAAAATACTACGACACAGCAGCTTCAATCTAAAAGAATTAGCCCAAAAAATTGTCACTTCTATTCAAAAAAAATATAATTTTTTTGAAAATGGTTATTTAAGGTCTATTCAAGAACAATACCTTACAAATCTTTATCTTTATTTACAAGAGGCTTCTTATATCGATCAGAATAATCAAGAGTTTACGGGTGAAATTATTGGTCTTAGTACAGATGGAAAATTACAAGTAAAACAGCAGGATCGGATACGAACATTTGGGTTTAAAGAAATTCGTTTTTTGCAATAGGATAATAATATATGGGAAAGTTGTGTTACAATACTGTTTTATCAGAATGAAATTTTACAGATTACTGTTAATTTCTAACGAAATAAGTAAAAATTTTTATCCTTAAAGCAAGCTATAAATCTGCCATTTTCTCCGCAAGCGTATCAATTAATTTTTGCAAAGGCTTTTTGAGCATCATCGCCATCATAGGATTTAAATCTGCCTCAATAAACAATTGTGCTTCAGCGCTTTTATCACTAAGAGTTTGTATTTTACAACTTAAAAATACCGGTAAATTATCCGCAGTGGCTTGTAGTCGTATAAACGAATGGGGTACTTTTTCAGCAAAAGATAAGCGTATAGCCGGCATACCTTTTAATGAAAACACAAAGGAATCTCCCTTAACTTCAAATGATTCTAAAGAATCCGGAAGAATCGTTTTATAATTAGCCACATCGGTTAAGTAATAATACAAGGCTTCTTGAGATTTTTGAACAAGGGTTTTAGTACTTTCTAAATTCATTATCTAGGTTATTTTTTAGTATTAGGATTCCAGACTTCCGGATTTTCTTTCCAGGCTTGTAATAAAACCAAATCTTCCTCCGAAATAAAATCCGTATTTTGGGCTTGCAAAAGTAAGGTGTCGTAATCACTTAAGGTACGTACTTGAAGTCTGGCATCTTGAAAAAGCTGTGCAGACTTACTGAAATTGTAGGTAAAGATAGCGTACATTCCCAGTACCTCAGCCATGGCTTCTCTTAATGCTTGTACGGCATTCATACTGCTCATTCCGGTACTGATTAAATCTTCAATAACCAGTACTTTTTGCCGAGGCTTTAAATAACCTTCTATTTGATTTTTTCTTCCGTGACTCTTTGCCTGTGGACGCACATACACATAGGGCAGCTGTAAGCTTTCGGCTATTAATACACCCAAAGCAATAGCTCCTGTAGCTACACCGGCAATGACCTCTACCTGAGGATATTTTTTTTGGATATCCTTGACAAACATCTCTTTTAAAAATGACCGAACCTCCGGATACGAGAGCGTAATTCTATTATCACAATAAATAGGCGATTTCCATCCGGAAGCCCAGGTAAAAGGACTACGAGCCTGCAATTTTATTGCATTTATTTCTAAGAGTAGTTTGGCAGTTTTTTTTGCCGTATCTTTGTCGGAAATCATAGGGTCAAACCTACATATTTTTTTTATTAATTTTACAAAAAATTACAAAAAACGATTGATATTGTCATCAAATAAATCTTTTACGCTTTAGCATGTATACCATATTTGTAAACGATAAACCCATTATACTGGCAAGCGAACCTAAAACCGATTTAGGGTTGGAGATTTATAGTTTTAATGAAATACGAGTTGAAGAAGTAGTCCATAAATTACGCTATTCTAAAACTAAAGGTGTTTGCTTATACCAAAAAGAGGTCAATACATTATTTACCATTTTTAAACAAGAATTTGAAGTGGTTAACGCCGCAGGAGGTTTGGTAGTGAAAAATGAACGGGAAATTCTTTGTATTTTCAGGAATAAGCGATGGGATTTACCTAAAGGAAAAACAGAAGAGGGGGAATCTTCTGAGCAGTCAGCACTTAGGGAAGTCGAAGAAGAATGTGGTATTAATAAGTTACATATTGTAAAACCATTACAAACCACCTATCATATCTTTCGGGAGCATAATCGTGATAAATTAAAAATTACAAATTGGTTTTTAATGCATACAACAGATACCAGCCTTCCAAAACCACAACGAGAAGAAGGTATTACGCTAGCACAATATATCCCTATACAAACAATCCCCGACTTATACCCTACGATGTACGCCAATATTAGCTTACTAATACAAAACTTTTTAAATTGAATTATTTATGAAAATCGGATTGACCAAAGAACGCAAAACACCACCGGATAAACGAGTCGTTTTATCACCTAAAATCTGTACAGAAGCCCTAAAGTTATACCCTGAATTATCTATTAAAATAGAAGAATCTGATATTCGCACCTACACCGATGAAGATTATCGCAAGGAAGGACTAACCGTAAGTGATGACATCTCGGATTGTGATGTAATTTTAGGCGTAAAAGAAGTTCCTATTGATGCTTTAATCCCTAATAAAAAGTATTTTTTCTTTTCGCATACCATTAAAAAACAACCCTATAATCGAAAATTATTACAAGCTATTTTAGCCAAAAAAATAGAATTATACGATCACGAAGTAATTACTGCTCAAAATAATGCAAGACTTATAGGCTTTGGATATTATGCCGGTATTGTAGGCGCTTACAACGGTATTCGTACCTATGGATTAAAATACGATTTGTTTAACATGCCTAAGTCTGAAACTTTATCCGATAAGATTGCTTTGATTAACGAACTGCACAAGATACAATTACCTCCTATAAAAATTGTTTTAACCGGTACGGGACGTGTAGGTAAAGGCGCTAAGGAAATACTCGATGCTATGTATGTCAAACAAGTAAGTGTAGCGGCCTTTCTAACCGAGGATTTTGAAGAAGCGGTCTATGTCCAATTGGATGTTTTAGATTATAACAGACGTAAAGACGGCACACAGAAAGATATGTTTGATTTCTTTGATAACCCACAAGAATACGATGGAGATTTTCTACGATTTGCTCGTGTGGCCGATTTGTTTATTGCCGGACATTTTCACAATGCCGCCGCTCCCGATTTTTATACACTCAATGATACTAAAAAACCCGATTTTAACATTCGTGTTGTCGCCGATATAAGCTGTGATATAGGTCGCCCTATAAGTTCAACACTACGAGCCTCAACTATTGCAGACCCCATTTATGGTTACGATAGATTTAACGGAACAGAGGCTAATTATAAAGACCCTGAAAACATTGCCGTTATGGCCGTAGATAACCTACCGGCAGAATTGCCAAAAGATGCCAGTGATGGTTTTGGAGAGATGTTTTTAGAACACGTTATTCCCGCATTTTTTGATAAGGATAAAAATGGAATCTTACAACGTGCACGAATGACTAAAGACGGTAAGTTGACAGAAAAATTTGCCTATTTAGAAGACTATGTCCAAGGAAAAGAGTAATCGTAGTATTAGTAAAACCAACTAAATTTATTATATCATGCTAATCATAGGAATTGCAGGCGGTACAGGAAGTGGAAAAACCACCGTAGTAAACCAAATTATGAACGAACTACCTGCAGACGAGGTAGTTATTATATCTCAAGACTCATATTATAAAAAAAATGAGAATATGACGTATGAAGAACGTTCAAGAATTAATTTTGATCATCCCAACTCTATTGATTTTGATCTGTTGGTACAACATTTAGAGTCCCTTAAAAAAGGTGAAGTAATTGAACAACCGGTTTATTCATTTGTAACCCACAACCGAACTATTGATACCCTGCGTACCCATCCCAGGAAGGTAATTATTGTTGAAGGGATTTTAATATTTAACAACCAACACCTTCGAAATATGTTCGATATCAAAATTTATGTACACGCCGATACCGACGAAAGATTGATTCGTCGGATTAAAAGAGATGTCGCCGAACGGGGTAGAGATGTTAACGAAGTGCTGGAACGTTATCAAAAAACGCTTAAACCTATGCACCAACAGTTTATAGAACCTACCAAGAACTTTGCGGATATTATTATCCCTAACGATAGATACAACACGGTTGCCATAGATATTGTACGCACTGTAATTAGCAATAAACTATAATGAATTTTAGTTCGTGAACCATCTATTTTATTACACGGTAAAATGAAATCTAACAAAACCCTTTTGTCCCCTTTTTAAAAATCAAAATTAGACAGATGAAAAAAACAGTTTTAAAATATATTTTAAACCGATATGTATTACTCCTGATTGCCTTTGCCGTGTGGATGTATTTTTTTGATGATAATTCTATCCGAATCCATCAAGAATTAAATAAGGATATTGAAAAATTGGAACATTCCATCCATTTCTATAAAAAAGAAATTGCAAAAGATAAACAGATTATCGAGAATCAAAAAGATCCAGAAAAACTAAAGCGATTTGCCCGAGAAAATTACCAGATGAAAAAGAAAAACGAAGATATTTATATCATAGAATACGACTCATTAGATGACTAATCTAAAAACCAATTTGTACTATGCCTACGGAAAATTATCTTTTTGACACGTTTCCACCTGTTTCAGAAAAAGAATGGAAACAACAGATACAAATGGAGCTGAAAGGAGCCGATTACAACCAAACACTGGTTTGGGAATCTTTGGAAAATATCCGCGTAAAACCTTTTTATCATATCGATAGTTACGAATATATAGAAGTTCCCAAAGTTCAAGATAGTTTTAAGATTTGCCAAGAGATCTATATTGATAATCCTGAGATTGCCAATAAAATTGCATTAGATGCCCTATCCAAAGGAGCTGATGCAGTGCTATTTACAGCAACCGAAAGTTTTGATATAGATGTATTGTTTCAAAAATTTGAACATATTGACAAAGAATTTCTAATTTATTTCAAAAATCAATTTCTGTCAGACAGTTTTATACAATCGCTATTGGATTATTTTACGGATAATAGAGTTCATATTTTACAAGATCCCTTGTCTAAATTGGTTACATCGGGTACTTGGTATGTCAATCAAGAAAGTGATTTTACTAGTATCAAAAACTTACTTGCAAAAAATCCTAGCAATAAATTACTCCGTATTGATGCCGGCATTTATCAAAATGCCGGAGCCAATATGATTCAACAAATCGCCTATTCCCTAGCCCATGCCAATGAATATCTAGAGGCATTTGGTATGAAATCGGCAGCAAACATACAATTTGAATTTGCCATAGGTAGTAATTACTTTTTTGAAATCGCTAAGCTTAGAGCTTTTCGGTATTTGTGGCAAGAAGTAATTAAAGATACCAAAGACGTGCCTATTCATATCATAGCCAAACCGAGCTTACGCAATGCCACTATTTATGACTACAATGTCAATTTGTTGCGAACTACTACAGCATATATGAGTGCCGTACTAGGTGGAGCAGATACCGTGGTTACCATGCCTTATGACAGGCTTTTCAAAAAATCGAATGCATTTAGTGAACGAATTGCCCGAAACCAACTCTTAATCCTCAAAGAAGAAAATCGTTTTATTCATGCTTCCGATTTTGCCAAGGGAAGCTATTATATAGAATCCTTAACGGTAGAGCTTGCCAAAAAATCACTTCAACTATTTCAGGAAATTGAAAAATCCGGTGGTTTTCTCAAGCAATTAAAAGCAGGAATCATCCAAAACAAAATAGCACAATCTGCTCGAAAAGAGCAACAGTTATTTGATGAAGGAAAAATCATTCTTTTGGGAAGCAATAAATACCCCAATACAGATGAAAGGATGAAAGACAAATTGGAGTTATTTCCTTTTCTAAAAAAACAATCTAAACAAACGCTTATTCGTCCTGTTTTAGCTAAAAGACTCTCGGAAGACTATGAGAAAAAACGCTTGGACAAAGAATAAGTCTATAGCCATTTAGCAATCATCTTCCGGATATCATTTTCTACATTGTTCTTTATATAATCGGTGGTTTTGGCATTATTAATTTTACCACTAACACGTTCGTCTAGTTTCTTTTTGTAGGCCTCAAATTGATTGATAATTTTTGTCGTCTCTTCTTTGGAAATTTCTTTGCCACGTATATTTAACAGAAACATACCGGCATCCATAACTGTCTTTATTTTTATGCTTCCATCTTCATTTTCACAAAACCCAATAATAAAAACAGCCGTTTTACTTTCTACACCACTATCGGCAAATCCATTGCCCTTAGCTTCGCACTTAAGATAAGTACCACCATTGATTAGAACACGAACCCTAAGCGGATCGCTGTCAGAAATAAGAAGCTTTCCGGAATGGATTCCTCCATTTTTTTTCTCAGAACTCCAAGGGGTTATTTTGGGCGTTTTTAAATTCTTTCTAATTATCTTGGCTTTTATCTTCGTATAACTTTTTTTAGAAATTCTTCCTTTTTTTGAATTTACATAAGCACTGTATTTTACCGAAGCAAAAGCATGAACATAAGTATCGGTATTACTAGCATGTGCTCTAACATCACTAAGACTTATATCAGCATTTTTTCCAAAAACATTTTTTAGTATATCAGTTCTAATCTTAGACATAGCAGCACCTACGGGATCACTAATTTTGCCCCATAAATCATCGAGATATTCTAGATCTTCCCGTCCTCTATCAAAATCTTTCATGAATTTTCTATCGAATACAACCGGATCTATAGCGCTAGAAACCGCACTGGTTTTTATACCTACAACGCCTATTACATAAGACCATTTATTCTTTGCCGGTTTAACTGTAATTTGGTGATTGCCCAAACGTGCTACAGCATTATTCTTTCCCTTTGATTTATAGGCTTTAGGCATATTATTATGAGCGTCTCTATTTATAGAAGCCGGTGCAATTGCTCCTATATAATTTGTATTAAAATTATAAGGAACGGGAACTCCCTTGGGATGAGGTTTTCCAAAAGCATTAGCAACAGCATTAGCATAACCGCCTACAATATCACCATAAGAGGTGGCATAAGCAGATCCCGGAGCAATCACAACATTTTGTCCTTTAAAATTGTCCTTATCTGTTTTTGGAAATTTTACTCCTAAATCATAAAATACCTGAGCCATTTCCTTATTTTTCATTGCATCAGATAGGGTATAAATAGTAGTCCCGGGTTTATGTTTTTTATAAGGCGTAATTCCACAAGTACAGGTTTCCTTTTTTTTAGTTGGCTCGCCCGTTTCTTCACCGCTTCTAGGCTCACTACTTGTTGTGTTGGGATGTTTCGTGGTATCATCATTATCCGAAACCTTATTTGCCTTAGCTACTTCATCGGCTGTATTTTTTATATCATTGTCCGCTACAATTTTAGACTTTATCGTATCTTTAGAGGCATTTTTAATGTCTTGCATCATTTTTTTCTCCATATCACGCATCATTTTCTCCCAGTCCCAAGAGATCAACTTATCATCATTTCCATTGACTTCAATATCGAATGTACCTGTTTTTCTACCGGTTATGGGCACTTCTAAAACTACAGATTCTTTATTTTGATCATTGACCAAGGTATATGTTTTATCGTTACCTTCATCTAAAACAATTACTCTTGGGGTACGGTTCTTTACGGAAACCCTAATAGGTGCCGTAAAACCTTTTGTACCCAAAATTTCTATGGTGAGCTTCGTCTTTTCTCTTTTGTGGAGATGGGATTTTCCAACACGCAACGCCATATCAAAAATGTGAGTATCTACATCCATCGTATGCTGAGATCCCATTTCATCAATAAACAAGTGATAGATCCCCGGGGGTATTTCCGGTACTTTTATTTGGATGAAAGTTGTAGTTTCAGTAATAATATCAGCTTCTATTTCGGCATCCTCATTTTCAAACAAAAGCATGGTATTATCCTTATTCCCATCAAAGCTACCCTTAATAGTTGCCGTACTATGTACCATAAAATAATGCGGTAGTTGAAAAGCAGGAATGGTATCTTGTGCAAATCCTATGGAACCAGTTAATAAAGATACATAAACTAAAAAATAAAACTTGAGTTGTGTTTTCATTGTGATGGAATTTTGCAAAGGCTTAATAATCAATTACTTCAAAAATAAACCTTAATAAAACAAATAAATCTGATATAAGTCATTTTTAGAAGAAACAGGTGAGAAACTAGTACAATAAGCAAGAAAAAAGTACCTTTGTACCTAGAAATAAACCTAATTTATGCAACTAAAACTCAGCAAACCCCTTGCCTTTTTTGATTTGGAGACCACCGGAATTAACATTGCTTCCGATCGCATCGTCGAAATTTCAATATTGAAAGTCAATCCGGATGGCAGTGAAGAAAAGTACACCCAACGTGTAAACCCCATTATTGAGATTCCTAAAGAAGCATCGGACATTCACGGAATCACAAATGAAGATGTCCTTAACGAACCTTCTTTTAAAGAAATTGCTCCTAAAGTAAGTGAGTTATTAAAGGGTTGTGATTTAGCCGGGTTTAATTCAAACCGCTTTGATATTCCATTATTGGCGGAAGAAATGTTACGGGCAGAAGTAGATTTTAGCATGAAAAATCGTTTGGCTGTAGATGTGCAAACCATCTTCCATAAAAAAGAACAACGAACACTCAGTGCCGGCTATAAATTTTATTGTGAAAAAGATTTAGAAGATGCCCATTCTGCCGAGGCAGATACCCTGGCAACATACGAAATTTTAAAAGCTCAAGTAGCTAAATATGATGATATCGGCAAAAACACTAAGGAGTTAAGTGAATTTTCCACCCAACGTAAACGTGCTGATTTTGCCGGATTTATTTTATTTGATGACGCGCAAAATGAAATCTTTTCTTTTGGCAAATATAAAGGTAAAAAAGTGACGGATGTGTTAGAAGAAAACCCCGGTTATTATTCTTGGATTCAGCAAGCTGATTTTCCTTTATATACCAAAAAAGTGTTGACCGAAATTAAGTTGAGAGGTTTTAATAACAAGTTGCTTTAAAATACAAACCATTGTGGAAACCACAGTTTTATTGCCATAATTATTACCACGATAATCAAGAAAATTCGGATTATTTTATCGCCCTTTTTAACAGACCATCGGCTGCTTAACCAAGCACCGGACGCATTGCCTATGGCTAGAATTAAGCCGTAAAACCAATTTACCTTGTTATGATAGATAAATACCGCTAAAGCAGATAGCGTATAGATAATAACAACTACTGTTTTCACGGCATTGCTCTTAACCAAACTTAAATGATTGATGAACCCTAGGGCTATTAAAATAAAAAAACCGGTACCTGCCTGAATAAATCCACCATAAATACCAATAAAGAAAAAAGCAACCAGTCCAAACCAAAAATATTTTCCGGTGACTCGCTCTACTGTATCCAAAAAATTTCTTGGTTTAGTAACAAAAAAAATGACAGCCATAAGCATAACTAGTGCTAATATTTTATTGAATAATTCGCCTTTTATATCAACTGCTATCTGTGCTCCTATAATGGCACCAAGCATAGCCGAAATACCAAAATAAATACTATAAGGGAATGTATTAATCCCCTTACTGCGGTAACCGGCAACTCCAAAAATATTCTGAATAAAAATAGCAATCCTATTGGTACCGTTGGCCATGTTGGGTGGTAAACCAAGAAAAATTAGCATCGGAAGCGTCAATAACGAACCACCTCCTGCCAGCGTATTAATTACTCCGGCAATAAAACCAATTAAAATAAGATATAGTATTTCCAAAAGATATTGATTACTTTTTTACAGCTAAAGCAGCCCCAATAATACCGGCATCATTTTGAGCCTTTGCTGCAACAATGGGTACACTAACTTGTATTTGATCGATAAATTTATGTATTTTTTTACTAGCACCTCCTCCTATAATAATCAAACTAGGTGCGAATAGCATTTCAAGATGTTGAAAATAGGTATGTAATCGTTTGCCCCATTTTTTTCGTGATAGATTTTCCTTTTTTCGGATAAAATCGGATGTATATTTCTCAAATAATATCCCTTTATCGGTATAAAGATGCCCCAACTCGGTATTAGGCAATAATTTACCATCTAAAAAAAGTGCTGAACCAATTCCCGTTCCCAAAGTTACCATTATTACAGTACCCTTAACACCCCTAGCGGCACCAAAATAAAGTTCAGCAAGACCAGCAGCATCGGCATCATTCACTACTGTAAATTCATTTCCTGTAGCTTCTTTAAATAATGCAGCCACATCTACTCCTTTCCATTCGGTATGTAAATTCCCTCCGGTAAGACATTTACCCTGATAAAAAGGAGTCGGAAAACCACAAGCCACTACCCCTTTCCAATCAAAGTGATTACACATTTCAATAATAGCCTTTGCCAAATTATTTGGTGTAGCAGGTTTAGGGGTCGGCACTCGAAAGCGTTCACTTACCAAAATACCCTTATCCACCGCTACTACCGCAGCTTTTATCCCTGAACCACCAATATCAATACCTAAGACTTGCATGAAATAATTATTTTATCATTCCACAAAAATAGCATTTTTAATACTTCTAAAAGCCTGGCTCCAATCTATTTTTAATAGGAAATAACACAAACACAATAGTTACCCATTTAACAATTATTATCTGTTCATCATAGATTTTTTACCTAATAGCTGCGCTTCAGCATCTACCGTAAAGGTACCATTTACGACCAATTCTTCGCCTTTATTAAGTCCGGAACTTATTTCATAAGAATCGCCCAAATCACTCCCCAACAACACCTCTCTTAGTTCAAAAACGGGTTCTTCTTTGTCTATTTTAACATACACTACAGCTCGTTTTCCAGTCCATAGTACAGCCGATTTCGGAATTTTTATCCCTGCTTTGTGCGAAAAATTTGAAAGTATTGCATTCCCGGTCAACAACATACCGGGTTTTAAACGGGTATTTTTATTCTGTAGTGTTGCCCGTATAGATACCGTTCTTGTTTTGGTATTTAATATGGGATCTATGTAATCTATTTTAGCGGTAATCTCTTCATTAGGAAATGCATTAAGATACAACCTAATCGTTTGGCCCTTTTTTACATATTGAACATCTTTTTCATAGACATCCATATTGGCCCAAACGCTACTTAAATCGGCTACTTGAAAAAGGGGATCTCCCTCTTTAACATGATTGCCTTCTTCTACAAAAATTTTATTGATGTATCCTGAAACATTAGCATACATATTAAAATTAGTGATTACTTTTTTAGTATTTTCTATATGTTGAATTTGTTTTTCAGGTATCTTCCAGTTCTTCAATTTGTTACGTACTGCCTTATACAATTCAGGTTGTGTCTTCTGTATCTCTAGAGCTTCGATAAATTCATGTTGTGCCGTAACCAATTCCGGTGAATAGAGACTGGCTATTAAACTTCCGGATTGAACATACTCGCCCAAAGATCTATGGTATAAGTGTTCTATTCTCCCCCCAAGGTGTGTGGTTTGCATAAGCGTTTTTTTGTCGTTGGCTACAATTTTGCCGGTTAATCGAAGACTTGGTGCTGTATTGTTGTTATCGGTTTCTCTATCTATTTCTCCTACAACTAGCGTTTCAATATTAGCTAAAGCTACTGCATTTTTTGACATTTTAAAGGAATTTGGAGCCTGATTATCTACATCAGTTCCTGTCTCTTTCGGAAATAAATCCATCCCACAGATAGGACATTGTCCCTGTTCCGGCATATCAATTTGAGGATGCATAGAACACGTCCAATGTGCTTCTTCGGTTTCATTTTGATGTGTGTGTTTGCTAGTAGGAGTTTGTTTTGCCGAAAAGGCAAATTTCCCAATGATAATCCCTAAAAGGAATATACCTGCAACTAATATTAACTGTTTTGTTTTCATATGTAATCTGTTTATTATTTTTTAGTAACATTATGTATTGTTCAAGACTCAAATAATTAAAGCCTTTCCACTATCTATGAGTCACTTAAATAGCTCACCTTTGCTTTGGCGATATACACTTTCTTAATGGCTTCTACTTCCATTAGTTGAAATCGGATTTTTTGCAATTGCAACTGTAAAATTTTATCGTAATCTAAGATTCCGGTTTCAAAGGCTTTTAAATCTACGTCTATAGCGCGTTGTATCATTGTTTTGTTTTCTTGTGCTGTTAGCACGGTTACAAGAGCATTATCTATATCTAATTTTGCTTGTGCTATGGCTATTTCTAATTGTATTTGTTGTGCCTTAAATTCGTCTTTAAGCATATTTTCTTTAATTTGTACTTGGTTTAACTTAGACTGATATTTCTTTTTATTAAATAAAGGAATAGATAATGAAAACCTTGGCATAAGAATATCTTTTCCATTTTGAATAGGACTTGCATCGGAACGTTTAGCTACTAAAATATAATCTAAACCCAAACTTATCTTTGGCTGTTTACTACCATTAATTAGTTCTTTTTCAGCTTTATAAAGGCGTTCTTTCTTAGAAATTTTTTGTAAGACTGGATGTTGATTGACCGTTAATTTTACTCTCAAAGTATCGAGTAATGGTAAGCTATCCGGAATATGTAATGGAATGGTTTTATCACGTTGTAATAGCCGATTAAAATTCTCTTTTAGAATTTCTAAGTTATTCCTGTTTTTAACTATTTTACGGTGTAATTCATTTTTTTGCACTTGAATACGCAACACATCACTCATAGTAGCTCTATTATTTTCCAGAGCGGCCAGGGCCATTACTTCATAGGTTTTTAAAATCTGCTTATTTTCATTTAAGATGTGGGCAATAGCTCGCTGTTGGTAGAGCTCGAAATAGGATTTTTTTACCGCATAAGCTATATCTAGTTCGGATAAAAAAACCTCAACACTTTTTATCTCAGCTAAAGCATTTACCGATTCTTTTTGTGCCTTAAACTCTCCAATCCATGGGAGTTTTTGACTAGCTCCGGCTTTAAAAAGCTGTGCACCCACTCTGGTTTCCGGTGTCCATGCGAAACCACCAAAGGAAAAGTTTGTATTATCATAATGGGCTACTTCTTGTTGCTTTTCATTTACTAATTTAAGATTCGCCCGAGCTACTTTTATTTTAGAATTATTGGCTTTGGCAATTTGGATATACTCCTCTAAGTTTTGTGCATACGACTGCATACCTATTAAGAGTAAACCTATTATTATTCTATTTTTCATCTTTATCACTTTTGTTATAATTATCTCCATTATGTAAGCTTATATTCTTTCATCCAACTAAACAGTACGGGCACTACAAACAAGGTGATTAATGCCACTAACATTCCTCCAAAACTGGGAATTGCCATAGGAATCATGATATCGCTACCGCGACCTGTAGAGGTTAGTACCGGAAGTAAAGCCAATATAGTTGTAGCTGTTGTCATTAAACAAGGTCTAATTCTTTTTTCACCTGCCTCGATAACCGATGCTCTTATTCCGGCTTTTGATGTGGGTATATTTCGCTCAAATGTTTGTGTCAAATAGGTAGCCATAACTACTCCATCATCTGTGGCAATACCAAATAATGCAATAAAACCAACCCAAACTGCTACACTTAGATTTACGGTATTCATTTGGAATAAGCTTCTCAAGTTAAAGCCAAACAGATCTATATTTAAAAACCAAGTTTGTCCATATAACCATATCATAATAAATCCACCGGCAAAAGCTACGGCAATTCCTGAAAAAACCATCAAAGAAGTAGCAACAGATTTAAATTGAAAATACAGTATAATAAAGATTACTAATAGTGCTAAAGGTACCACAATCGACAAGGTTTTTTCTGCCCTAATTTGATTTTCATATGTCCCTGTAAATGTATAACTAACTCCCTTTGGAACAACTAGCTCACCCCTCTTAACGGCAGCATTTATAGCTTTTTGAGCACGTTCAACTACCGTAACTTCTGCGGCTCCTTCTATCTTATCAAAAAGTACATAACCAATCAAAAAGGTATCCTCACTCTTAATAACCTGTGGCCCCTGTTCATAGGTAATACGAGCCAAATCTTTTAACAAGACCGGAGGTCCCATTTTAGTAGGCACAAAAATATTTTCCAAATCACTGGGACTTGTTCTAAATTCTCTGGGGTAACGTACACGAATACCATAACGCTCGCGACCCTCAACGGTTTGAGACAAGGTTTTGCCCCCAATAGCTACTTCTAAAACACTCTGTACATCAGAAACACCCAACCCGAATTGTGCTATTTTCTCCCGATTAATATCGATTAGTAAATATGGTTTTCCCACAATTCTATCGGCAAAAACAGCTTCTTTTTTAACCCCTTTAATTTGCTTAAGTATACCTTCTAATGCCATACCAAATTCCTCAATTTTACGTAAATCTTGTCCTTTTACCTTAATTCCCATTGGTGCGCGCATTCCTGTTTGCAACATCACTAAGCGTGTTTCTATAGGTTGCAGTTTGGGAGCAGAGGTAATACCCGGAAACTTGGTTAGCTTTACAATCTCTTTCCAGATGTCATCAGCAGATTTTATATGGTTCCGCCAATTTCTGTAATAACTTCCTCCGGAATCTATAACAAGATCTTCCCTATCCACTTTAGTTCCTGACGCGATAAATTTTCCTGATTTTAATTCAAAAAGCCCCTCATCATTTGTCTTAAATTTAAGACGTTTACCATCCGTATCCATCATATATTCCGGTTTATAAAGAATTAAATTTTCATACATAGATAAAGGTGCCGGATCCAGTGCACTCTCCACACGACCTGATTTACCTACTACAGTTTTAACTTCAGGAATACTTGCTACGGCCCTATCTAATTTTTGTAAAATTTGCTTGTTCTCGGCAATACCGGCATGTGGCATAGAAGTAGGCATCAGTAAAAAAGAACCTTCATTAAGCGAAGGCATAAACTCTTTTCCGGTAGAACTCCAAATAGTAAATCCAAAGAAAATAATAATAGCCGGTATGCTTAAAAACAAGAGTTTATGATCCAAAGCCCATGTTAATATCCGTACATAATACATCTTAAAGAGCGCAAAACTTCCTAATAGAGACAAGGCTATTACGCCCACAAATAAAAAGTTGGATAGGATGGGAAAATCGACTCCTAAAGGTCTCCAATAAACTGAAAGCAGACTTATAATAGTTATTGCCGAAATAATAATCGTAATACGATTTACTTGGGCTTCCGGAATTACGCTTAGACCTCTTAACAAACCGACTACTGCAAAGGCAATCATTATTACCCCCAGTGTCAATCCACTAATTACAGCATACAATCCTAATAGTATAAATATCGTATTGATTATAAAACCCCATCTCTTTTTTGGTGATTTCCAACCAAAAATCCAAGCCGCAAAAGGAGGAATTAAAAAGAGTGCGACTAATACGGATGCGGCTAAGGCCATTGTTTTTGTAGCAGCAAGAGGTCTAAATAACTTGCCCTCAGCTCCAATCATCGTAAAAACAGGAATAAAACTAATAATAGTCGTTGAAACTGCTGTTAGAATAGCCCCCGACACTTCTTTGGTAGCGTTGAAAACAACTTGGTTAATTGTTTTTGAATTTTGGGTTTTGAGTTTTGAATTTTCACCTAAATGTCTTATTATATTTTCTGATAAAATAACACCAACATCTACCATAGTTCCAATGGCAATAGCAATACCCGACAATGCCACAATATTGGCATCGACACCAAAAAATTTCATTCCAATAAAGACCATTAATACCGCAACCGGCAATAAACCGGAAATAAGGGTTGAGGCTCTAAGATTAAATACCATGACAATAATAACCAGAATGGTAATCAAAATCTCTAAAGTTAGTGCTTCATCAAGCGTATGGAGTGTTTCTTGAATTAATTCGCTACGATCGTAAAAAGGAACAATGGTCAATTGCGAAACCCGACCGTCTTTTAAGGTAATTGTGGGTAAACCGGTACTAATTTCATTGATTTGTTTTTTGACATTCGCTATTACTTCCATAGGATTGGCTCCATAACGTGCCACAACCACGCCGCCTACCACTTCGGCACCTTCCTTATCAAGTATTCCCCGTCGAGATGCCGGGCCTAATGTAACCTTGGCAATGTCTTTAATCAAAATGGGTGTTGTACCTGAAGAGCTAACTACCGCATTTTCTAAATCAGCTATCGATTTTATATACCCCAGTCCTCTTACGAGATATTCTGCCCGATTTATTTCTATTGTCTTAGCCCCAATATCCTTATTCGATTTTCTTACGGCATCTACTACTTGCGCCAAGCTTACCTTGTAGTTTTTTAATATGCCCGGATCCACATCTACTTGATATTCCTGAACATAACCTCCAATAGATGCCACCTCCGAAACTCCGGAAGCAGAGGAAAGTGCATACTTTACATAATAATCTTGAATACTGCGTAATTTGTGCAAATCCCATCCCCCGGTTACATTTCCATCTTTATCACGTCCTTCTAACGTATACCAAAAAATCTGTCCTAAACCGGTAGCATCCGGACCCAAGCTAGGTTGTACACCACTGGGTAACAATCCTTTTGGTAAGGAATTTAGTTTTTCTAAAATTCTACTTCTACTCCAATAAAATTCAACATTTTCTTCAAAAATGATATAAATGGAAGAAAATCCGAAAGCAGAAGAACTACGAATGGTTTTTACACCGGAAATTCCCAACAAAGAGGTCGTAAGCGGGTAAGTAATTTGATCTTCAATATCTTGAGGCGATCTACCCGACCATTTGGTAAACACTATCTGTTGATTCTCTCCTATGTCAGGAATGGCATCTACCGAAACAGGAAATCTTGGAAAACTTCCCGTTTCCCATTCAAAGGGGGCTGTAGCCACCCCAAAGGCAATGAATAAACCTAATAACAATACAGCTACTAGTTTATTTTCTATTAAAAATTTAATGCTTTTATGGAGCATAATATAGTGGGATTACAAATTATTAGTATGGATTTGGTACGATTTAAAATACTCGATTGTACAAAAAAGAAGGATAATTATAAGCTATTTATAAATAGTTTATCTATCTAAAGGCTTACTGTACAAGGATTTTGTAAATGTGATCTACCAAAAGAAATCACAAATAGA
>JANTFW010000008.1 GCA_024763245.1 Flavobacteriaceae bacterium
TTATGAGAACTATCTGGATAATTTGAGTGAATTTGGGGCAGTATATGGGCTAATTATCGAAATCTACTATTAAGAAAAGCCAATAATACAGCATCTTGTCACTTAAAACCATTTGCAATAACTAGTTATAACTACTTGATTCTTAGCAAAAATCTACTGCATTATTGACTTTCTGTGAGATAAATATTAGCTCGAACTCAGGTTTAAAAAATATTTTTATTAAAAAATAGTATGGCAATTCTAGAAAATATATTAAATTTGCCGTCCGTTAATAACGGAATAAAGGCGAAAGTAGCTCAGGGGTAGAGCATCACCTTGCCAAGGTGAGGGTCGCGGGTTCAAATCCCGTCTTTCGCTCAAGTCCAAAGGCTCGAGTGGTGGAATTGGTAGACACGTTGGACTTAAAATCCAATGGACAGTTATGTCCGTGCGGGTTCAAGTCCCGCCTCGAGTACGAAAACCGTTGATAATCATTTGATTTTCAACGGTTTTTTTATATATTCTAAATAGAGCTATCGATTGGAATTGAGTTAATTCTATCAAAAGGATAAATTCACTGAAAAGTTCCAAGTTCTAGCAAATCCAAAAAATACCTTATTGTCCTTATTGATTCCTTTAAAATTTTCTGATGAAAAACTAGAGGCCTGATAATTTGTTGCTGATTCTGAAATATAAGTTGTGTCAAATAGATTGTCTATATTAAAACTGAAGCGTATTTTATTTAAAATAGAATTCGATAGATTGATATCATATTTAATTCGAACATCTGTTAAAGTATAAGCTGGTAGTTTTAAGGAAACTTCATGATTTTCTCAATTGTCCTCTGGGGCAATAGCTGCATATAGTTGATCAGCATAAAACTGGTTGAGCTCAATTTCTATGTTATCGGACAATTTATATACCGCGCCAATATTAGCTGTTATTTGTGCAGCATCTGGAACTTTTACATTTTTGAGATTTAATGTGACATCTTCTATATAGTTTTGTTCGCTATCAAATGCTTTTGCAGTTACATTATTAGCATATTTCCAATCCCCTATGGAGAGCATCGATCTAATTTTTAATTTTTGCAAGGGTAGATAAGTTGACTCAATTTCAAATCCTTTGTGGACTTGTTTTAAATCTAAAACCTTAGCTGTACCTTGGGTTTCATTGTTTTGATAATCGAGTTTTAAAAACTTATCTGCCCACATAGTATAGTAGAGCGTTGTTTTTATTTTAATTTTATCTGCAGTATAACCATATCCTAATTCAAAACCAGTTATTTTTTCATTTTTGTATTCGGTATTAATACTATTGTCAAAGTTTAAAAAAATAACTTC
This sequence comes from Flavobacteriaceae bacterium, assembly GCA_024763245.1. Taxonomy (GTDB): domain Bacteria; phylum Bacteroidota; class Bacteroidia; order Flavobacteriales; family Flavobacteriaceae; genus DQTL01. The sequence goes on from JANTFW010000008.1 coordinate 1,323, forward strand.
AAATCCAGGTTGTTTAAATTGAAATAATCAAAATAGGCATCTGCGCCTAGTAAATTGCTAATTCGTATATAATTTGAGCCTTGGCTATATCGTAAATCCGTTCCAAAATTTGTTGTAAAATTTTGGTTAATTTTTAATTGATAATTTGCTATCATACCCAACCAATGATGAGAACTGGTAAAAGCTCTTCGAGTTAATCCATTGTATCTAAATCCATTAATATAACCATCAGGTGATGGGTCTCTTTGATAGGTGTTTCCATCCGAAAAAACTATTGATTCTCCTTGATTATAGGAGACGATATCATCAAAAAGAACCAAACCTTTTTCGTCTCTGAAAATAGAACTTGATGCAAAATTATTTCCAGGTAGCCTGCCCAAATCACTAGTGCCAACACCGCGACCAAAAGTTATATAAGCTGTAGTTGCTAGTTTAGATTTAGGGTTTATTTGCCAATCCCAATTTAGTGATGCAATGGGTTTATGGTAATAGTAAAACGCTTGATAATACTAATTTTAGCATATTAGATTTGATATTTTGAAGAGCAAAAATAATTATAAAAAGGTTAAAAAAGACACATCCAACTGCTTTAGTGACTGCCCTAAATTGGTTGAAAAATTACAGAATAGAGAATATAAAAAGAAAGATATCCAATTAATCATTGACTATTATAATAGGGATTGTCAATAAGACCAACCTAACATTCCTTAATCAAAACTATAGACCAACCCATTAATTAGCTGATATTGTTTTTTGGGGATACCATTTACAGGAAAGCTATCATAAGTAAGATTAAACGCTGTTTTAAACGATAAATTTTTAAAAATTTTAAGTGCTAACGTACTTTGATGAGCCATTCTATAATCGCTAAATTCCCGTAGTTTGGGTTGGTAATAAGTTGTGCTTATTAAGGAAATATTATCGTTAAAATAAAAACTAAAACTAAAATAGGTGCTATTGCGCCAATCTTTGTGGTGAACCGTCGGAAACTCAGTTGTTTTTTCCGTTTCGTACATCACCAAACTTCCCAAATAAGCTTTATATTTTTCGTGTGTAGACAATTTAAATCGAAAACCGGTTCCGGCCAATCTTCTATAAGCAATCTTTGAAATAGCATTATACTGGTTCTGCAAAAAGAATTCCCAAGAAATACGTGGTTTAAACCTATAATTATACCGTAAATGCTGTACCCCTTTATTGATAAAATTATCACCATCGGCTCGGTCAAAACTAATGTCGTTCATAAACAAAACCAAGTGTTTGGGGGTTTTGTATTGTACATGAATCTTATTACTAATCTTTACTAATTCTTTGACATTTTTGACCAATCCTATGTTTAAACTAACCGATCCGGACCAACCCGATGTATCTGTAACCATTCGTAAGGATTCGGTATTAATAATTTGTGCATGGGTTGTAATACCCAGCAGTACGAATAAAACAAAAATTCTTTTCATCGGTCTATATTTTAATTATTAATAGGTAGCAATCCCTGTTTTCAATCGGTTATTTAATGGCATATCTGTTACTATACCAAAGGCTTTTCGTTATTTTTTATCCCTAAATTTAGAAAATCTAGTATTAATAAAGTATGCGGTTAACCTACGATATTTACAATTTTTCCGGGGACAACAATCACTTTTTTGGGAGTACGACCCGCCAACTGTTTTTGTGTTTTTTCGTACGACATTACAGCTTTTTCAATAGCTTCTTTCGATAAATCTAAAGAAAGCTCCATTGTAAAACGCATTTTTCCATTAAATGAAATGGGATATACTTTACTACTCTCTACCAAATATTTTTCTTCATATTTTGGAAAAGGAACGTGAGCAATAGACTCTTTATGTCCCAATTGCTGCCATAATTCTTCGGCTAAATGAGGAGCATAGGGTTCAATTAATACGGCTAAAGGCTCTAAAATAGCCCGTTTATTACATTGTAATGCAGTAAGTTCGTTTACGGCAATCATAAACGTAGAAACCGATGTGTTAAACGAAAAATTCGCAATATCCTCTTCTACTTTTTTTATGGTTTTATGAAGAATTTTAAGCTCTTCGGCTGATGGTTCTTCATCGCTTACCGAAAAGGTATCATTTACTATATAGCGTTTCCATAATTTCTTTAAAAAGCCGTGAACTCCGGTAATACCTGCAGTATTCCAAGGTTTAGCTTGTTCCAAAGGACCTAAAAACATCTCATACATACGCAAGGTATCGGCACCATAATCGTGGCAAATATCATCCGGATTTACAACATTGTATTTCGATTTTGACATTTTTTCGACTTCGCGACCCACTATAAAAGTGCCGTCTGCCTCTGTAATAAACTCTGCGTCTTGATACGCTGAATGGATAGGATCATTTTTAAAAGCCGCAATATCCAATTCGTTTGAGGCATTAACCATATTAACATTAACGTGAATAGGTGTAAAACCACTCCACTGTTCTTTAGCATTCGATTTTCTATCCGTAGTGGCTGCCAAATCTAAATTCTCGTGTACTTGATTTCGTTTGGATTTTTCGATACTTGCGCGTTCTTTGATAATCGATTCCATTTTGTGTTTACTAACAAAAATGGTTTTTTCTTTAGCCGCATCCTCATGAGCATATTCCCAACGATAAATAAAAGCACTGGTTCCTAAAATCATGCCTTGATTAATCAGTTTTTTAGCATATTCATCTACCGGAACAAAACCTTTGTCGAATAAGAATTTTTGCCAAAAACGTGAGTATAATAAATGTCCGGTTGCATGCTCACTACCGCCTATATATAAATCGACATCACGCCAATACGCTAACGCTTCTTTTGAGGCAAAGGCATCGGTATTGTGTGCATCCATATACCTATTAAAATACCAAGAGCTCCCCGCCCAACCCGGCATGGTATTCAACTCTAGAGGAAAGATGGTTTTATCGTCAATTTGACTATTATCCACTACCTCGTTATTTACGGTATCCCAAGCCCATTTTGTGGCATTTCCCAAAGGAGGTTTACCATCATCGGTAGGTAAATATTTCTCTACCTCCGGTAATAAAACCGGTAGATGTTCTTTGGCTATTATTTGAGGCATTCCGTCTTTGTAATATACCGGAAAAGGTTCGCCCCAATACCTTTGACGACTAAAAACAGCATCGCGTAATCGGTAGTTTATTTTGCCGGTACCCATTCCTTTCTGTTCCAGCTCATAAATCATTTTTTTAATGGCTTTTTTAGCCGGCATACCATCTAAAAAATCGGAGTTGGCAATTACTGCGTCTTTATCTTCGCAAGCGTGCTCACTGATATCAATATCCCTAAAAATATTAGGAATAGGGATAGCAAAATGCTTGGCAAAGTCGTAATCACGTTGATCGCCACAAGGTACCGCCATAACAGCTCCTGTTCCATAGCCTGCCAATACATAATCACCAATCCATATTGGGATAGCTTCTCCCGTAAACGGATGTGCTACATAAGCACCTGTAAATTGTCCGGAAATAGTCTTTACATCGGCCATTCTATCGCGTTCACTTCGTTTAGCTGTTGCTTTGATATATTTCTCTACAGCGGCTTTGTTTTCGGGTGTGGTAATTTCGGCTACTAGCTCATGTTCCGGAGCTAAGGTCATAAAACTTACCCCAAAAATGGTATCGGGACGCGTGGTAAAAACCGAAATACTTTTATCAGAATCTTTAATTTTAAAGTGTACCATAGCTCCTTCTGAGCGGCCAATCCAATTGGTTTGTGCATCTTTTAAAGATTGTGGCCAATCTATAGTGTCTAACCCATCTAATAGGCGTTGGGCGTATGCCGTAATACGCATAGACCATTGTTTCATTTTTTTACGTACCACAGGATGTCCACCACGTTCTGAAACACCATTGACGATTTCGTCATTTGCCAATACGGTTCCTAATGCCGGACACCAGTTTACTTCGGTATCCGATAAAAAAGTAAGCCGGTATTTTAGCAGTATTTCTTGTTTTTGAATCAATGTAAATTGTTTCCAATCTTGAGCAGAAAATGAAGTAATATCTTCATCACAAACAGCATTAACCGTTGTATTTCCTTCTTTTTCAAAAATAGTTATTAATGCTGAAATAGGACGTGCTTGATCGGCATCTTTACAATAATACGAATCAAATAGCTGTGAGAATATCCATTGTGTATGCTTGTAATAATCCGGGTTAGAAGTACGGATTTCGCGACTCCAATCAAAGGAGAAACCTATTTGGTCCATTTGGCGTCTATAGGTTGCAATATTAGTTTCTGTTGTTTTTGCCGGATGTTGTCCGGTTTGAATGGCATATTGTTCTGCCGGTAAACCAAAGGAGTCGTATCCCATAGGGTGCAATACATTAAAGCCTTTATGTCGTTTATAGCGTGCATAAATATCGGAGGCAATATAACCTAGCGGATGCCCTACATGTAAACCGGCACCGGATGGATAAGGAAACATATCCAATACATAAAATTTAGGTTTATTCGAATTGTTTTTTGCTTTAAAGGTATCATTGCTTGCCCAATATTTTTGCCATTTGGCTTCTATCTCATTAAAATGGTATTTCATCTTTCTAAATATTGTTTTAAAAATGTGACAATAGTACTTGCTGTTTGTCTGTTTTCTTTATATAAATTTTCCCTAACTAGCTGATCGGCTAAGACTAAAAATTTTACACTTCTCTATTCAAATCCCACTAAAGATTCAACAGTTTCCAAAATAGATTGCACATATTGTTTAAAAGCCGGATAGTCTGCTATAGCTATATTGTCTAGAGAGGTGTTGGCTACAATATGTACCTTTAATTCTGTATCCGATTGTTTATTATAGCTAACGGAATAGGAATGCTTCTTATAATTAAACGATTTATTTTGAGGAATTGCCGTAAATTTTTTACCTCCTTTTAAAATAATCGTATAGTTAGATTCGTATTGGTCAATATTTTCATATTTATGATAAACAATGGGGTATTTACGTTCTTCTAGATTAATAATACTTGGTGTGTAAGGTTTTAATTGTAGTGGTAATTTAAAAATTTTAGATACTCCCAAACGTTGTATTTTATTTTTTATGGTAAAAATGGCTTGGAATTTTATTTGATCAAAATTCTTATTACGTTGAATAACTTTGTAGGAAACCAAATCCAAATCTAGATTGTCAAAATCTTCGAAATAAGCTAAAATATTTTTCTTTACGACCTCTTTATTTGGTTCTTTTAATAAATCATTAAACTTCGAATTAACGCGTCCTTGACTTGTAATAAGTATGCTAATCTCTTGTTTATCCGGATAAATTGTATAGACAACATCCGATTTAAGAAGTGTTTTTACTTTATTTACTTGAGTCAGTTTTATTAGCCCTTCTTTTATTTTATCATCCTTTTTGTAGGGTATTTCCAGTGCTGTTGCACCTTCTAAAGAAACGGGTAGGGCTTTAAAAGGGAGGTTTTTGTCAGTTAATTCTAAATACTGTTCTTGGCCGTCTAAGTTAACTTTAGCAATACAGTGGTTAAAATCTGTAGATGGTAACACCATTTCATTAGTACCATAATTATTGGTAGTAACTAATACTAAATTAATTTGCAGTCCGGCTTTGCGTCCTAAGGTTAGAAAAAGTGTTGATAAATCTTTACAATCACCTAATTTGGAACTAATTGTTTTAGAGGGTCGTTGTGGGATAAATCCACTTTGTTTAAAATCTACATAGCTATAGGTCATAGTGTCCATGATATAATCGTAGATCTTTTTGGCTTTGTCATTGTCAGACAAATTTTCAAATCCATTTGGAAAAATGCTCGTAAAAGTATCGTTGACAAGCTTGTTATATTTGATTGACGAACCCACCAAATCAGCATACCATTTCGCTATTTCAGACCAAGAATTTAAGGTGCTTACATGAACACTCCGTGACACGTCTATTAATTCCGGCATATAATCTTCTGTATTGGGCATTGCTTTATCTGTTACTGCAGACCATTCATACAAGGTTAAATCACCTAACTTTTTTTCAGTAAAAGAAACGCTTCCGTTCACTTCTTTATAATTAATCGCGAGTGTTTTGGGAACTAGCACCCTAAAGATCGTTTTTAAAGAAGGATGAAAAGAATCAAATTCATAACTATCAGAGAAATCTTTGTAAAAACGACCGGTACTGCTGCTGTTTACCTCATAATCAACATAGATAACATCGCCAATACTTAACTCATTAAACACAAAACTGGAACCCGATTTCTCTGCCGGTACAATAGACCCATTAGGCTTAACAATCTCTGATGTTATGATTGAATAATTTCCGGATAGACCTAAATTATATTCTTTTAAGATGTCCACACCATTATCGGATGTAATTTCATACATAATTACCACACGAGATTTTAAGCCTCCTTCCGGATATAGAAGTACGTTGTATTCGTCTAATAAATAATTAATTCCAAAGTGATTGTCGGTTATTTTTCCCCGATTTTCTTTGATATAATCATAGGGTTCTTGAACGATTAAGTCTTTTAATGGATCTTTTATATTCTCTAAATCATCAATTTTTTTACGTAATGAAGATTTACCACTATTATGTGTTAAGGCTTTTTTATACCAAGTTAAAGCATCCTTTTTATTCTTTAATTGCTGTAAAGCATTTCCCTTTTTTTCCATAAAAATAAAGGAATAAGGAAAATACGTAAGTGCTTTATCTATATATACCAAGGATTCTTCATATTTGTGTAAATCTTGTAATTTATTAACTAGTTTTAAAAGCGAAGCGTTGTCATTAGGTATTTTTTTTAAGACCTCTTTATATAACTTAAGAACCTTATCATCTTGATTATTTTTACTGTATTGATTGGCTAAACGGGTATAGGCACTATAGTAAAAGTAATCAGCTATTACTTCTTTTAACAAACTAATCGTTTTTTTATCCTCACTAAAATACGAGGAATAGAAAGTGGAATAACTGGTTTTTAATTTAGCACTTTCCAGATCCTCAGCATCCTGAATTAATACATCAACATAAGCTTTTACCTTATCTTTATTACCTTCTCGAACTACTTTATATAGTTCACAACTGTGTTTGATAAAAGAATAATCTACTGAAGAAACTATTTTATCTAACTTTTTATTCATTTCATCTACATCCAACCTAAAGAGGTCACCGGAATCAGCAAACACAAGTAGCTGCGAAAAATAATAATCTTCATCGTCGTTCTGAATGTTTTCTTTAATTTCCTTGACTTTAGTATAATCTTCTTCTAGGTTATAAATATTGATACTCATTTTTCGCAGAAAAGAGCTCTTCGGATATTTTTCAAGTAAAGGGGTTACTATCTTGGTAGCCTCATCCTCTTTTGAATTTCTGAGATAGGTATTTATCAAACAATATTTGTAGAATATATTATCCGGGTTTTCTTTTACTTTCTTTTTAAAAAAATCTTCATATACGTTGGATTGTACAACAGGATTTATGGTTTCCTTCGTGCTTTTATTATAGGCTTTGTACGTACTGCTATAGGTAAGGTTGGAGATAGGTTTTCCTTGCTTATCAAGAAATCTTATGATAAAAAAGGAATAGGTATCATTAGTTGTTTTTACAAGAAGTCTATTGGTCCCTTTTGGCATAGTAAGTTCAATAGTATAGGCGTCTAAATCTGTAATACGGTTAATGGTTTTCTCGAAAACCAATACATCATTTAACCAAACTTTAGTGGCTTTTCCAATACCCAAGTTTAAATAAACTGTTTGGTCTATGGGAGAATCAATAAAACTCTGTGCATAATTAATACCATTACCGTATTCTAAATGATTGGTGAAAAACTGATAGGCTTCTTTATGATCTCTTTCAAGGGTAAACCAATTAACCGTACCGTTACTATTAGCATTAAAGCCTTTTTCACTGACAGGATTCTGTTCCGGTGGATAATTAATGTTGATACCACTTCTGTTGAGATTCTCAAAAACACCACAATATTGCCAATCTTTGACGGCATCAATTTTGTCATATAGTTTATAATACGAATCAAAATCGTTTTTGGTTTGATAAGTTATTGCTTTTAAGTAGGTCAACGCATTTTTTACCATAGGCATGGTAGGCTTTTGGTCATAAAAGAAATCAATATTATCAAAAACTTGCTTTTTAAATCCCTGTGATAAATAATCTGAAAATATATAAGGTTGCGTCCAAAGTGCAAAAAAATAATACTGATAGTCCTCTTGAGTAACAAAAGCTTTATTAAAATCCGGATTACGTTTAAATATTCCGGATTCATTATCGACTAATTGCTTGAGGACAATAGATTCCATATCCTTTGATTTGCTATAATCTATTTTATTTGTGAGTTCAATAGCCCTTGCTCTATCATTGGATAGCAAGGCCTCCCAGATAGCCGAAGTAGGCGTTTGAGAAAAAAGGCTTGTTGTTGATAGGATAAATAAAAGGAGAGTAAAAGTGTAATAATTTTTCACAGTAACAAGATTTATGATTAACAAACCGCTAAAATACACTTAATTAAGAAATATCTCAGGCTGTGATTTACTTTTTTAATTTCAAAAACAAAATACCAATGCGTTCCATAACAACAAATATTCTCGGTTCGTATACTTTATTTTTTTAGTACTTTTGCTAAAATCTTAAACGAGTATGCAATACAAACGAATTTTACTAAAATTAAGTGGCGAAGCCCTAATGGGTAGCAAAACACATGGTATTGATCCGGTACGTATTCAAGAATATGCCAAAGAAATAAAAGTAGCGGTAGAAAAAGGAGTTGAAATTGCCCTTGTAATTGGTGGGGGCAACATATTTAGAGGGGTTGCCGGTGCTAGTAACGGCATTGATCGTGTTCAAGGCGATTATATGGGCATGTTAGCAACCGTAATTAATGGACTGGCATTACAAAGTGCTATTGAAAAAGAAGGAGTACAAACCCGTTTGCAAACGGCTATTAAAATGGAGCAAATAGCAGAGCCTTATATAAAAAGAAAAGCAGTAAGACATCTTGAAAAGGGACGGGTGGTTATTTTCAGTGGTGGTACCGGAAATCCTTTTTTTACTACCGATACAGCTGCAGTCTTACGCGCTGCCGAAATTAATGCAGATGTTATTCTTAAAGGAACCCGTGTAGATGGCATCTATACGGCAGATCCCGAAAAAGATAAAAATGCCAAAAAATATGAACATATCACCTATAAAGATGTCATGAGCAAAGGATTAAAAATAATGGATATGACGGCTTTTGCACTAAGTGAAGATAATAATCTTCCTATTATTGTGTTTGATATGAACACCCCAGGAAACCTCATTAAATTACTCTCCGGAGAGGCTATAGGAACTCGTGTTGAGAGTGATTGAAAAATGTAAAAAACTAAACCTATTATCCCCTTGTCATTTTGGAATAGTATTTGTAATTTTGGATATATTCAAAAAATAATTAAATAGAAAACTGATGAACGAAGAAGTAGCTTTTATTTTAGATTCATTAAAAGAAAATTTAGATAAATCTATACAGCATTTAGAACGTGAATTTAGAACAATCCGTGCCGGGAAAGCCAACCCAGCTATGCTAAGTACTGTAACGGTTGACTATTACGGTGCCCAAACCCCATTGAGTCAAGTGGCAAATCTGGGGACTATGGATGCACATACCATTACTATTCAACCTTGGGAAAAGCAATTAATACCTGAAATAGAAAAGGCTATTTTGTATGCCAATCTAGGATTTAACCCTACAAATAACGGTGAAAGTGTTATAATTAATGTCCCTGCACTTACCGAAGAAAGACGTAAAGAATTGGCTAAAGTTGCCAAATCAGAAGCTGAAAAAGCAAAAGTAAGTACTAGAAATGATCGTAGAGAGGCACTGCACGAATTAAAAAAATTAGAAATTTCTGAAGATTTAGAAAAGAATGTTGAATCGGATATTCAAGACTTAATCAGTACTTATTCTAAAACTATTGATGATCTTTTTGCAGAAAAAGAGAAAGAAATAATGACGGTATAAGCTTATATCTTTTTTAGTTCAAATCCTTGTTATATATTTCGTGAGTAATCGCTAACCGTAAACTATAATTTATTAAAAGCCCGTATATAGCTGTAATATACGGGCTTTCTTTTATACGATCTTAACTTATTCTAAGACTTCAAAAGTAATGGGCAGGGTAAACCGAACCCCAACAGGTTTCCCGTCTTTTTTCCCGGCTTTCATTTGTGGCAATAATTGAATAACTCTACGCGTTTCTTTTTCCAAACGTTTATGAGGGGCACGCACTTTTATATCCATGATTTTTCCATTTTTATCAACGACAAACTGTGCTGCGATTCTTTTTTTACCCGGACTTAAATTTAACTCTTGTCCCAATTGACTATCAAACTTTTTGAGGATAATCGTCTTTACACTTTTAGAAAAACATTTTTTAATTTCTTCTTTGCTACCCGTACAACCCGGAAAAACAGGTGCCTCTTTAATATTAGTAAAGGTCTCCGGAGAATCGTCTTCCGGTATAATTACCTCGGGAAGATCAGGAATTACCGGTTGCGATGGTAACGAATCAATAAAATTGGTTGTAAAAACGGATTCTTCTGTTGGGGTTGTATCTTCAATAATATCAATATCAACTATTTCAGTGGCTAAAATAGGCTTCCTTACAACGGGTTTTGGTGGAATTATTTTAGGCGTAGTATCGGGAATATCCGGATCCATTTCTCCTTTATAAACAGGCACTTCCTTTGCGTATTTATCGTTTATCAATGTTTTAGATTCTAGTGCCATATAACTTAATAGCAGTGCTAGAACCAAACCTAATTGCCCGTAGAGAATCGAAGGGCTTCGCTTGATATCATCTTTAGCAAAATGCTGTGGCTTGTCTTTTTTGTTTTGTGAATTTTTCATGATGTAATGGTTTTAATTAATATTAAAACCACACAGGCCTCTGTGATTAATTTAAATGATAAAACAATTGTTAATAAATTGTTAATTACAATAAACATACCAAAAGAAAAAACCGCAACAATTTTAACATTGTTACGGTTATATTTATACGTTTATATACACTAATTATTCTTGAACTACAAAAGTAATCGGTAAGCTGTATTTTACCCCAACCGGACGACCACGTTGTTTCCCTGGGGTCATTTTAGGAATTAAACCTACCACACGTTTGGCTTCGGCTTCCAATCGTTTATGAGGAGCACGTGCTCTTACGTTAGTGATGTTTCCATTTTTATCAATTTTAAACATCACAAATATTCTCTTTTTACCGGGTGTTAATCCCAAATCTTGTGCTAAGTCAACATTAAACTTTTTGGCAACTAATTTTTGAATTTTGGAAGACAAACACTTTTTTAACTCGGCTTTAGATCCTTTACATCCCGGATATACAGGCACATCTTCAATGATAGAAAAAGGAACATCCTCAATAACTTCTTCTTCGATCTCGACCTCCTCTATATCTTCAATGACTACTTCATCATCTTCGCTAGTTTCAGTAGATTCAATCACGGTTTCCTCCACGTCCTCATCATCATCTACCACCTCAATTTCTTCTAACACTGGTGGTGGTTGTACTTTTTGTTCCGGTGGTTTTATTTCTTCTATTTTTTGTTCTGTTTCGGGTACATCTTCTTCGTCATCTTGCAGGTTGGTGGTATATGAAGCTATCTGATCTCCAGCTGTTTCCGGAGTTCTAAACTCAATGGCCATATAAGTAATCAATAAAGCCAACACTAATCCCATTAACATAAACAGTTTACTGAAATTCTCTAGGTTTGACTTTGAGCTTTTCTTTGATTTCATTTTAAATGATTTTAATTAATTGCGTGCTAATTTATGAATTTTAAAAAGATTTATCCAAATTAATTCGTAAAAAACCTTTTTTTATCTATTTTTTATGTCACCAGTATCTCCAAAAATGAGTTTATAAAACGGTTTATAGGTTACAAAACCCACTGTTATCCCTACTATATTTGCCAAAGCATCCCTCCAATCCGGTATTCTATAGGTAGTGAGTGCGCCCTGAAGTACTTCAATAATAATGCCAAAAGCACTAAGTGATATAACGAGGATAATTCCTATTATAATGCGATGTCTCTTTCTAAAAGCCAATAACCAAACCCACATAAGTCCAACATAAGCTGTACTATGGAGTAATTTATCGGAATCTTTTAGGTGTGGTGCGGGTAAAACATCTGAAGGCATTAAACTGGCCACTAATATCAATACTGTAACTCCCAAAGCAACCCATAGGCTGTTATCCAGCCACCAACTCTTGATAGGCTTTAGCATCTAGTAATTGATCAAACTCTGACGGATCAGAAATTTTCATTTTAACAATCCAGCCTTCTCCATACGGGTCTGTATTAATGCTTTCAGGTGCCTCTTCTAAACCTTCATTAAAAGCGATGACTTCTCCCGAAAGTGGTAACAACAAATCAGAAACGGTCTTAACGGCTTCTACCGTACCAAAAACTTCTTCTTTAGCTAGAGTTTCGTCTAAAGTGTCAACATCAACATATACAATGTCTCCTAATTCAGACTGGGCAAAATCAGTTATTCCGACGGTGGCTGTATCGCCGTCTACTAACACCCACTCGTGATCGTGTGTGTATTTTAAATTATCAGGTATTTTCATTTTATGATATTAATTTATTAGGGTTAATTACCTAGGTTATATTTAAAACTGAGTCCGGCACTTATAGATTTTCTCGGATAGGTTGTAGAAATAGCATATCTCGAGGCATCTTGTAAATAATACAAACCGGTTTGTAAATTTTTTGTCAATGAATAATCTGCTAAAAATTTTAAACTAAACATGTTTTGTCCTCCTGTTACTTGATCGTTCTCCTGTGTATCATCTTCACCAAAATAGCGTACCATCATTTTATTATCACGCAAAGATACATCTAATTTTAAATTTAAATCTCCTTTAAATTTCATCTTTTTACCTTGTAAACGCATGGTAAAAGGTAAATCTTTAATTCGATAACCCAAACCTACCACATATTCGGTTCCGTTGTCTTGAGTCATTGTATTGTTGTTGAAATTAAGTGTCATCATTCTGTCTTTATTAAGTCTTCCCGATAAAGAGAATGAATTTTTTAGCTTCATTTCAACTTTTACCAAAGGCGAAAATTCTTCAATTAATCCAACATTGGTATATAATCGTTTGTTATAATAATTTCCGGATACATCAAGATTTCCGGGGTTTGCGGCATCGTACTGTAAGTTGTTTGAAAAATTGACAATACTGTAGGATGAACGATAGGCATGTGAAATGGAGAAACTACTAAAATGCTTTTTAAACCATTTTAACTTCATCAAACCGCGGTATTTTATTTGCCAATTTGGTAATGGAATGTTCCTAAAAGGGTTAAGACTTACCTTATCAATTGCCTGTCCGGAATAAGCGGCTAAAAATGCCGGTAAAACAACTTCTTGACTTGTTGCTCCATAACCCGAAACAGCTAAACCGGACGCTGCTGCCAATCGATTAGAAATAATAGCTCTGTTTTCCTTAAACTGTTGAAACAATACATCGCTATCTACAAAAGTAGTACCCAACATTAGGTAACTCATACTAAAACTTCCCGCTTCGGTTGTAATAGCATCTGCAAAACGTGGTGCGGTATCCACATCATCCATAACTACATCCATTTGCTCTGAAATATTTTGTGTATAGATTTTATTAGCTTCTATATTTATATCAAAATTTTTAAAAGGTGTCACCTTAGCCGTTATATCTAATTTTTCATAATGCGTTCGTGAAAACACTTTACTGTAATACGCTTCATCATCGGTTGTATCATTAATATCGTGCAAATTTCTAGGGGCTAACCATCCATTCTCTAAGGCATAATTTCTAATATCGACCTGGCTTCCAAAAACAAAACCAAAGGTGGGCGCCAAACTTCCTGAATAGCTATCTCTACCTAAAAAGCCTACTCTAGGTTGATAACCCGGCAAAAGTGTTCCGTTATTCGCAGCATAACTCACTTTAACCGATTTTAACGCCGTAACAAAGTCATATATCCCTCTAAAAAGTTTTTGACCAGAGGTTTTAGCTTTCTTTACTTTAACATCTTTTGAAGACTTATTTGCTATAGTTCCTTTAGAACCTTTTGCTTTTTCTTTATTCTTTTTGGCTTGTGCACGTGCTCTTTTAGCTTTATTTCTTTGTGATTTTGTACGGAGTAACTTCGTCATTCCTACCTCTTTATAAAACTTTTTCATATTCAAATCTACCGAAAGGTTGTGGGTATTGGCATTTTGAATAAGGTTTCCTGTTAATTCTTCTATCGTTTTATCATATTGTTGGATTCTCGATTGAGAAGCACCTTGCCAATCAAAATCAGCAGTGTACGAATAATTAGATTTGATAAAGCCTAAAAATGGTATTTTATTAATAGGGATTTGATAGGTCCCATCCAAGGTTTGATGATAATGAGTAGGACGACCTAAGGAAAAGAAGTTTTTGTACAGCGTAATATTTTCATCGGTACTATCAAAATCATCATAGACATTATTGTTAAGTGCTCTAAAATTAAATCGAATAGATTTGGTGGGTTTATAACCTACGGAATAATCCCAATCAAACAAGAAATTGCGTTGCCTTAGTGTAGGTAATTCCGGTAAACCCTCTATTAATGAACGTGATAGTTGTTCATTGTAACTACGTATAATATTAGTGTTGATTGAAATATCTGTCGGTAATAGATTAATATTAAAATCCTTAATTAGTTTAAAATATTTACTCTTTAGGGCTTTCGACTTTTTAAAGGGTGTAAACTCAACGGGTTTAAAACTATAGGCATAACCGGCAGAAGCTCTAACATTCTGGTCTAAAAATTTCTGCACATTGTAATCGCGGTGTTGCACCTCGTTATAAGCATAAGAAAAAGCCAAGTTTTCCACATCATAAAAGCGTTGTTTTTTAGTGGATTTTGGATTTCTATTTTTTTTGAAATTTATTAAACTTACACTGGTTCGTTTTGTATAATCGCGTGCATCATTACGATGAGGACTATTATCAATGTTGGTATCCGATAAAAGTATATCTTGATATTGTGCATCGTATTTAGGATCTTTTACTTCTTCGCCTACACTAAAATTTAAGGGGAGTTGTAAACCCCAAGGGGTAGGTAAGAGTTTCCCTACATTTAGATTTGATACCAAATCATATTGTTTGACATCTTCTTGACTTCGTTCATTTACCGATTGATCCACATTACCATAACCTTGGGTAGACATTCTACCGGTAACGGCTACATCCATTACATCGGCAAAATTGGCATCTGCACTTACCACAGCAGCCCAACCGCCTTCGTTATCGAACTCCGATACACGCAGTTCATTAAACCACAATTCGGCATACTTGTTTTCTGACGATTTATTCTCGACCCCTAACATTATGGTTTTAATATTTCCTAGATTAGGATGTCCTTTTACCCGTACACGATAAGCCACAGGTTCATTGGGTACCGGTTGCGGAAATAACAGATTGGCATTGGCATTACCAAAGGTCTCATAGCGTTCCAGTTTAAGCGCTTTTAAGGCATCTAAATCAACATTTAATTCGTTTTCTTTGGGCCATATTTCGTCAGGTGTGGCAGCTGTAAAAGGTGTAATTTTTAAGGGCTGCTCAATTTGATAATAATTATCACTCAAATCACTTCCTATTCTTATAATGGCTACCAGTTCATCATCTTGAACCTCTATTTGATTTAGAACACTTTCGGCATGAATAAACAATTGTAATCGCTTAAACATACGCATATCAAAACGCACATTTTTAAATAAATTACGGGCTGCATCGGGTTCTAAATCACGAACTTTGAGTGCTAAGGACTGCTCGTTTTGCAGTTGCACTGTAGTGGTCCCTTGCAAACGTTCTCTTTCTATACCCGGAGGCAATACATAAGGAATAGGGGTTCGGGTTTCATTTTCTTGGATATTAACTACACCCGAATCAAAATTATCTAACTCCGGCCCCACTAAAGGTATAGTCCCGTCGTCTAAGGTGTATTTATAACGACGCCATTCGCCACGAACCATCTCCATTTTTCCAAATCGCAAAACAACCGGCATCTTAAATCTTGTCATAAACATTCGCATAAAACGAATAGAATGAAAATTGTTAATTCCATTTATTGGTGTACCACTCGTTATAGGGATTCGAAACTGATACCAAGTGGTGTTTTGTGTGGCTCCGTTAGGTAAAGTATTGGTTGTTACCCTTTCATCTACAATGTAATTAGACCCCACTTGTAAATCAGCAGCATTAAGAGAAACTTTGTATTGATAGTAACTCTCCACCGTACTCATGGTTTGGTCTTTATTGATGTCTTCTGTATCCGGATATTGGGTGTAAGCCGTAGGATAAGACTCCGGCGACATGGTAGCTGTAGGCGAATTCCCTTCCGGGCGATTGTAATTTTTATACCGTTGTAAGATGGTTGCATTTTGATTATCTAATGCTGTGCCTTTATAAAACTGATAATCATCAGATGCCGGGTCTTGAGCGGCTTGTGCTTGTAAGGCTGAGGGTAATGCACTGATGTAAGAAGCATAAAAATCATTTTCTTCCGCATCGTTTAAACCATCTAAACCTATATCTTGAACTAATCTATGCGAATCGCTATCGTCAAAGGCATATAACAAAGATTGATTAGTAGGTACTTTTCCCCAAATGGTCGCTGCGGTATTGTCTACACCTCCATTTTCCGGTAAACCGTTTTCAAACATTTTACGATTATCCTTTAAGACATCTTCAGAAACATTCCCTAAGTTAAAATAGAGTTCTCCAACCTGATTGATAGGGTCTTGTGGATCTACACCGGCAGGTAAGCCCTCGGCATTAGTAATGGAGTAATTTTCGTAGGGATTCATCATCCAAAATTGGATGTATTCAATATTTGAATTTTCGAAATCGGTAATTGTCAACGGACGGGTTATACCCCCCCATCGGTCTTCGGGATTATTAAATGTTCCGTCCGGATTGAGATGTGCTGCATCCGTATCAAAATTATAAACTCCTCTCTCACTGGGATAAAAGGCTAAATCTAAGGTTCTTAGAATGGTAGATTCGGTTAAATCTTGTTCATCATTAGGGAACAACTCACTATTGCTAATTCTACGTACTTCAGCACGTGATATTTCATTGTTATCAATATTGCTGGGTTGCTGGTTCCCACCGTGTAAGTCATTATCGATGTTATACCATGCTAAACGTGCCCGTTGTTTTCCATAGTCCAGGGAGTTGGTCGCATCACCACCTAAATCATAAACGGGTTGCGATTGCGGCGTACTTGCTGTAAACCACAGCTGTTGTGATCGTACGTCTAAGGGGATTTGAGAACCTTCAAAATCGTCAATATAGGAAGCTGCTTGCCCATTAATATCAATAGCCTTGGGTGTACCCGGCATTAGGTAAGCCACATCAGCTCGAATAGAAAAATTAGACGTAGCTTCGGTTTCTGTAAAAGGCAATTTATTAACCAATCGGGTGAGTACTTCTGCTTCTGTGTTGTAACTAGCATTTAATCCAAAAACAGAGTTTTGAATGGGTTCTTGACCAAACAACACTTTTTTGGTAAAAGGCTGTTCTCTTAGATTGAGATAGGAAGCACCCATCACAAAATTATCCGAAAACTTGTGTTCAATATCTACACCTAAAAAACTACGTCGTTGTTGATTAAAAATAGCATTTTGTTCTACCGAAACCTGGATAGGTGCGTTAGATGCTTCAATAGAAGGATTGATAATTTTAACCCGACCTATTTGATAATCCACCACATAATCAACACCCTCTACCAATTCTCTGCCCCCACTAGTTACATGAACAGAACCTTGTGGCACATTAAAAGCTCCTAAGGCAATACCTTGTGCACTATCGGATTTGTAATACCCTCGTAATTGGTATTTATCTTTTTGTTGGTAATTGTTTTTTACCTCTTGTTGGGTATATGCATACAATTCATCAAATACAAACTCAGCATCATCAGGATCTGTTAATATGCCGCCAATATAGCTACCAAAGGGCTGTACCTTAGGGAACATCATATAACCTTTTTGGGCTTTTACCGTTATTCCTTCAACAAAATCAAAATAGCCGTCACCATCAGGTATTTGAATATCATTTTGGTCTAATCTATCTATATAAAAAAGATTGAGTAAGGTACGATCACTAACGTTAGGGGTTTCTGCTGTTTGTAATACGTTTAAAGGGACACCCGTACCATCATCTTGGTACAATAATTCTAATCTAAATCCTTCTTTTTGAAGTTGATAAGCTTGTAGATTATAGATATTTTTCATCATTAAGTTCCAAAGAGGAAGATCGGTAATCACCAATTCGCTACGCAAGAGTTTTACGACTAAATTGTCGGGAGCAATAATACCATCGCTCGATAATTCCCCTACTTTATACACAGTACTACTACCGTTTATGGTATATTCAAAAGCAACAGCCAACACATCACTATCGGCTAAACGTCGGTTTAATGAAATATATCCTAATTGTCTATCGATTTCGAAATCAGTTCCTTCTACCAATCTTCGGGCATTTTCAAGTACCGAATAATCACGTCCTTGTGCCATAGAAGCAATAGGAATAAAAGCATTAGAAACGGTAGAGATGTTTCTAATAGCACCACCGGCAACCATTGTACTAGCCAGTTCGTTGACAGAATTATCGGGAATATTACCCGGCAAAGTTGTGGTAATTGAAACACCGGCATTTCCAATATTACCAGCAATTGATTCGCCTAAATCAGCTAAGGCTACAATATTACGGACATTATCAGTTGTTCGGTTAGTATTAGTTGCCCATAGTTCAATCTTAGTAATTTGAACCGATGAATTGACTAAAGGATAGTTTATAAGAGAATTATCAAAATTGTCTTTAAAATACTGTGCTAAGAAAAAGTGCCTATCCGCATCATAATCAGACGCGTTTAGTTCGAATTCTTCTATAACAGATCCTCCTTCGGCTTGTACTGTTTTGGTTTGCGATTGTTGCTTGGCAAAGGTGGTGGAAATGGTTGTTTTTCCAAATTGTAACTCCGTTTTAAGTCCAAACAAATTTTGTGCTCCGGTGATTAACGAGTTCCGAACCGGCATACTTACGTTCCCCACTTCTATTTTTCGAATAATCCCATCGTCGTCAAAACCGACACTGGGGTCAAACTCCAGTTTAACCAAGTTCTGAAAATCAAAAGTAGATTGTGTATCATAATTAGCCGAAATACGCAGGCGTTTACCAACCTTTGCCATAATGCTGGCACCAATATTTTGGTTAAAATCAAAAATGGTGTTTTGTCTGTTGGTTTCATTGAGCTGGGGATTGTCAACTTTTTGGTAAAGCATCCCCATTTTTATCTCAATATTACCTTGCATATTCACTTCTATCTCATTACTACCAAATAGGGTTTCAAAGAAATTAGAATTGATATAATATTTAGGCAATAAATCCTTTTGTTCGTCAGCACTATTCTTTTTCTTACCGCTTATAGCACTAATTTTTCCTTTGTAATAATCGTGCATATCCTTTTGAAGCCTATAGGCACGATACTCTTCGGCTGTCATGATAATGGGATAGGAGATTTCATAGTCTCCAATCGTCGTTATAACACGATAGGTGTCTTGCTCAGCATCGTAGATAACCTCATAATTTTCAAAGTCAGAAAGATATAGTTTCCCTTTTTGACCCGCATTGAAATCATAGGGTAAACCTGTATTATCTGTTGCTGTTGAGTCTTGGGGGGTTTGGGCTTGTAGTAAGGTGCTGCTAAAGAATAACAATAACACCATACCAATTTGTAATACTGACTTTTTCAAAAGATTTTATAATTTTTTTAAAGCTTGTTTAATTAAATTCTCTACATCTAAATCTACATTATCTCTCAAGACGGTTTCAACGATACGTTCTGTTTGTTTACGAGAAAAACCTAAAACGTCTAAAGCAGATAACGCTTCATCCTTAATGGTATTGTCTGTTGTGTTAGGAATTGCCTCTAAATCGTATGTTTTTATGATTTTATCACGTAAATCGATAATGATTCGTTGTGCTGTTTTAGCACCAATACCTTTAACAGACTGAATTAGTGCTACATTATCTGAGGCAATACCTTGTTGTATTTCTTGAGGACTCATAGAAGACAGCATTACTCTGGCCGTACTTGCACCTACTCCGGAAACCGAAATGAGCAAGCGAAAAATCTCACGCTCTGTTTGGGTAAAAAAACCATATAAAGAATGTGCATCCTCCCGTACCTGCATGTGAGTAAAGAGTTTTACCAATTCCATATCAGGAATTTCCGAATAGGTCTGTAAGGAAATATGAATAAAGTATCCTATTCCTCCTGCTTCAATAACAGCATAAGTAGGGTTCTTTTCAATGAGTTTTCCTTTGATATAGGTAATCATAAAGTCTCCAAAGTGTTTAATCTTCAAAAATAGGAAAATTATTGAGTTTTAAAAGCTTATCTTTGACTAAAAGTTGTGTTATTCCGGTAAAAATTAAAGGTATTTTATAAAAGCACCCCATTTTCTATTTTGGGTATATTCAAAATTCTGCTCGTTTTGATAGGCTTCACGTTCAAAACTGATGGCATAATAAGCTGTTTGCCAATTTTTATACTTTATCAATTTTAGCACAAATTCTAGCAAATACCAAACAAAAAAAGGCGCCCATAATAAATCTATCTGTTGTCGTAAATGGATTTTTTCATGATTAATTAATAGCTTGTTAGAACGTAAAGATTTGTCTTTAATAAAAATAAAAGGCCAAATCGTTAAAGCACTATAACCGGAGAAAAAAAAGCGTGTAACAATAATCATTGTACAAATTTACATAATAACTTGTTTATCAGATTGCCATAAATAATGTATTTTTACACACTCTCTTTAGGAGAGTACATCTAAATTCAATACTATGTCAGCAGTATCAAAAGAATATAAAAGGGTTACCGTAAAGTCTTTGGTAGAGATGAAAGCCCATAAGGAAAAGATTGCTATGCTTACCGCTTACGATTTTACAATGGCAAAAATTGTAGACCGATCCGGAATTGACATCATTTTAGTGGGAGACTCTGCCTCTAACGTAATGGCGGGGCATGAAACAACTTTACCCATTACCTTAGATCAAATGATTTATCACGCCAGTTCGGTTATTAGAGCTATTGATAGGGCTTTGGTCGTGGTTGATCTTCCTTTTGGTTCTTATCAAGGAAATTCTAAAGGCGCTTTAAATGCTGCCATTAGAATCATGAAAGAGTCCGGAGGCCATGCGGTAAAATTAGAAGGCGGGTCTGAGATTAAAGATTCGATCTCTAGAATTCTTTCAGCAGGAATTCCTGTTATGGCTCACTTAGGACTTACGCCACAATCTATTTACAAATTTGGAACTTATACCGTTAGAGCAAAAGAAAAAGAAGAAGCTGAAAAACTAAAAAAAGATGCTTTACTATTGCAAGATTTGGGTTGTTTTGCTTTGGTGCTTGAAAAAGTACCGGCAAAACTGGCTAAAGAAGTTGCCAGCACCCTTTCTATTCCGGTTATAGGTATTGGAGCAGGAAGTGGTGTTGACGGGCAAGTATTAGTAACCCATGATATGTTGGGAATGACCCATGAGTTTCATCCGCGTTTTTTAAGACGCTATCTAGACCTCTATACAGAAATGTCACAAGCTTTTGAACAATATATAGATGATGTAAAAAGTGGTGACTTTCCGAATGAAAAAGAGCAGTATTAGGGTCTTTAACGTGAGTTCGATGTAATATAGACTGTATTATCTGCAAGTTGCCATCCATCTGAGAAAAACTACCAAAATAGTAATATTAGTATTCATTTTCTATTCAACTTTAAGTTGTAATAAACAAAATGATAAGAATAAAACTGACCGTTATAAAAACATAGCATCGGTATTTATCAAACAAATGTTTCGGCTGAAATTTATGAATGTAGTTATATAGTCAAACCAAATTCTGAATATAATTTATTGGAGACCATTGAGAATGAAAGCCAGAATTAAATTATCGAAATAAATTAATGGAGATTTTGAAAATCGAGAAAAAAGAAACTCTTGACAGTTTACTGAAGTTTTCCAATGATTTCAAATTCGATAATTCAATGTTTAAAAATGGAGCTAAATTAATTGATATCAATCAATATAATGTGATTAAGAAAGGACTCGACTCTGTTGTAAAGTATGGAAGCAAAACAGAAAAAGAACAAATGTTTTCATAACGTCCGTCCAAATTTTATTTTATATCTAAACCAATATTTGATAAGGAATATTAAACTGCGGTAATTGATATTCAAATAGGTTTGACTTGTGTGAGAAGTCAACCTTGGATATTTGAACTCGAAAATGGGACTTGGAAATGAAAAAAAACTGTTGGCAACATTCTGTAAAAGCAATGGCTAATCGTTTTTAATACCATTAATCGAAATAAAATACGCTACTTTTCTACTCTAAGTTCTATATTTGGATCCCAAAAAACCATATCAAAATTAACAATTTGGTTATTCTTAATCTTAATACCCTCATTTTCTAGCAATTGTTGCATTAAGCGGGTGCCTTCAAAATGATGTTTTCCGGTAAGGATTCCTTTTTGGTTTACGACTCTATGCGCCGGTATGGCATTAGAACCATGACTCGCATTCATAGCCCAACCTACTGTTCGAGCAGCGCGTGAAGCCCCTAGAAATTTGGCAATAGCACCATAACTTGTAACCCGACCGTACGGAATTTTTTTAGCTACTTCTTGGGCTCTTTTAAAAAAATCAGTTTCCTGAGATATTGCCATACATTAATCGTCTCTAAGTTGAAATTGTAAATAGGTAATGGCTTTTTTCGTTTCTAAAAACATTTTTTCGTAAAAAGTTTGTACTTCGGTAACGATAGCCGGTGCCCCTAAATTTTTATACACATCGTGGTTGGCATATAAAATACGATGCCCTAAACCTTGTAACAATCCAATGGTATAGCCATGCATAAACTCGCTATCTGTCTTGAGGTGTATAATTCCTTCTTTTTTTAAAATACGCTTGTATTTTTCTAAAAAGTCGGAGTTGGTCATACGGTGTTTGGTGCGCTTGTACTTAATTTGTGGATCCGGAAAAGTAATCCAAATTTCTTGAACTTCTTCTTGTGCAAAACAAGAATCAACAAGCTCTATTTGTGTGCGTAAAAAAGCAACATTAGGGATGGATTCTTCCAAAGCGGTCTTTGCGCCCCTCCAAAACCGAGCGCCTTTAATATCTATACCGATAAAATTAATATTGGGATTTTTTTGGGCTAAAGCAAGAGTATATTCTCCTTTTCCACAACCCAATTCTAAAATAATAGGGTTGGTATTCTTAAAAAATTGATGCCAATTTCCTTTTAGAGTAAAGCCTTGTAAGACCTCATCTCGAGTTGGCTGAATAACATTTTGGAAACTTTCATTTTCACGAAAGCGTTTGAGTTTGTTTTTACTTCCCACAAGTCGACTTAGGCAATATCTTCTTTACCGTTTTTTTTGTAGGCACGCATTTGGTTCATCCAATAAATCAAAGCGACAAGACCAATACCAATAAATATCCAACTCACGACATTAGAACTCCACCAAGATCCTTCACTGAGACGTAAAGATTTGTATACGAAAAGACCTTTGTCAATCAAATCTCCGATAATATTCCAAATATTGTTTGCTAACATAACTTTCTATTGTTTACTTTGCAAATATAATAAAACAACTAATGTTAGCAAGATTTTTTCAGAAATCAAAACCTATCGGCTTTATAAGCTTGTTATTTTTGTTATTTTTTTATATAATTTTTTATCGTTATCAAAGTCCTGATGCTACAGGTAGCCTGTTGTTTATTATAAAAAGTATTGGCGTTTTCTTGTTTTATGCCGGTATTTTGCTCTTGGTTGATTTTATAATCTATAAAAATCATTTGACGGCAACGACATATTATGCCTTATTTGTCTTTGTGATTTTGATCGGCCTTTTTCCCGATGTTTTATCTTTTTCAAAAATAAGTATTTCAAATTTTTTCTTACTTATCGCTATACGTAGGCTATACAGTCTTCAAACACGAAAAGATATCATACTAAAACTATTTGATAGCGGTCTATATATGGGAGTTGCTTTTTTGTTATACCCAACAAGCCTTGTGTTTATCTTACTTATATACAGTAGTTATTTTATCTACATAAATATCTACAACAAAAACTTACTAGTGCCCATTATAGGATTGATTACGCCAATTTTTCTAACGTTTACCTATTTTTTTATAAGCGACGATGTCGCTCAATTTAAAACACTAACCGAAATTAATATACATTTTGCCTTTGATAAATTTAAGCACCCGGAAATATTTATCCCTTTAGTAATTATCTTGGGGCTTAGTCTTATGGCACTTATTAAGAATATGAGTGTGCGTCAAAACTTAGATAATCAACGAAAAAAGGGTTTCTTATTAGTTTTTTTAAATCTTATTATTGCCTTATTTGTTATTCTGATCAACAATTTAGAACTTGAAAATAGTATCGTTTTTCTCTTTTACCCAATAGCTGTTCTTCTTGGTAATTTTCTTTATTATACCCGAAAAAGTTGGGTGCAAGAGTTATGGTTTTATTTTCTGTTACTCCTCAGCCTACAACATTTTTTTTGGCGCCCCTAGCTAGTGTTCGATAAAAGACCCTACAATTTATCGCCAAAAGCCAAATCACCCGCATCTCCCAAACCCGGGATAATATAGCCGTGATCATTAAGGGTATCGTCTATGGTGGCTATCCATAAATGGGCATTTTCCGGTAAGTGTTTTGAAATATATGCGATGCCTTCAGAAGACCCAATCACAGCAAAAACATGCAATTCTTTAGGGGCTCCATGCGACAACAAGGCTTTGTACGTGCTTACCAAGGATTGTCCGGTTGCCAACATAGGGTCTGCTAAAAAAAGTGTTTTTTCTTCTAGAGACGGAGAGGCAAAGTACTCAACTCGAATATCAAAACTCCCGTCCGGTTTTAGTTTTCTATAGGCAGAAATAAAAGCATTCTCCGCCCGGTCAAAATAGTTAAGCAAACCTTGATGTAAGGGCAAACCCGCTCTTAAAATGGAACAAACCACCACTTTATCATCTAGTAAATCCATTACTTTTGTCCCTAATGGTGTAGTAATAGCTTGTTTAGCATAGGGTAATTGTTTGCTCATTTCGTACCCCAAAATTTCACCAATACGTTCTATATTACGTCTAAAACGCATTGAATCTTTTTGAATTCCTTGATCTCTTATTTCAGCAATAAATGTGTTAAGAATAGAGTTTGACTCACTGATATGATGAACATGCATAGGTAAAGATGACTTTTATTTACAAAAGCAAAGATATGTATTATTTTGGGAATTTAAAGGGCTTAAAAAAGTATGATAGCGCTTATTCTTATGGAAACCATTGCTATCTTTTTTACGGTAAATACGGTCTTAATAATATATAAGGCTTGCTCTATAACACTATGCATTCGGTTAAAGAAGCATTAGGCTAAAAACTACCTTTAAAAAAATTGATCCCTATTTTTCTTTGTGATATAAAAAAATGATACTAACATAAAAATAAAGGTAACAAATAGTCTAAAAATCATTGCTTTAGGTGTTTTCTCTTCATAAATCCCTCCTAAATAAATATGTATTCCTAAACCTATAAAGCCAAAGAGTAAAATCAGTAGAGAAATTACTAGGATTTTTGTAGTCCATTTTTTTAAGGTAAAAAATCCATAGGCTGCAAAAAGATATAAATGGAATATTTTTTCTTGTTTCTACACTTGAATTTTTAGGTAGTTTTTCTATAACTTACGACAGCTAAAGTATTCATAATTAATGCGTAAATAGTAATTTTTATCATCTGAGGAAGTATGTCATAAAAACCGGAACCTTTGAGCATTACCAAACGAATTACTTCTATAAAATAACGAACCGGATTAAATTCAGTAATTTTTTGAGCCCAAACCGGCATACTTTCTATGGGTGTAAAAAGCCCGCTCATTAAAATAAAAATAACTACAAAAAACCAAGCAATAAACATAGCTTGTTGTTGTGTTTCTGTAAAATTCGAAATTAAAAATCCCATCCCTAAAAACACCAATATATAAATAGAAGAAAAAAGTAAGATGACCGCAGGATTCCCCAAAAGGGGCACATGAAACAGGAAGCGTCCTATATTCATTCCAAAGAACAAAATAAAAATACCTAATATCCAAAAGGGTAATAATTTACCGATGATAAACTGGTACTTCTTTATGGGTGTAACATTCATTTGTTCTAAGGTGCCTATTTCCTTTTCTCTTACAATATTCATCCCGGACAGGAAAAAGGTAATCATTGTTACCAGTATCACAATAATACCCGGTACCATAAAGGTTTTATAATCTAAGGTTTGGTTGTACCAGAATGCCGGATTAAATCGAATCATCTTTAAGGATTGATTTTTGTTTTTAGGTTGATAGGCTTGTAAATCTGTTATTATTTTGGTGTTAAAACTTTGTATTATTTGTGTAATATAACCATTGGCTACTCCGGCTGTGGCTCCATTAATGGCATCTATTTGTACGGATATTGAACCGGTTTTATCCTTAATTAAATCCCGTTCAAAATATTTAGGAATTTCAATAATCGCATCTATATTTCCTTTCTGAATGGATTGTTGTGCTTGTTTCTGAGAAGCAGACTCTCCAGATACTATAAAATAGGATGATGCATTAAATTTACTGATTAAGTCTCTGGAATATGATGTTTTATCGTTATCAATAATGGCTAAACGTATGTCTTTTACTTCAAAAGTAGCTGCATTCGACAAAATTAATATTTGTATAATCGGCATCAAAAAAATAATGGGCAGCATTGCTTTATTTCTAAAAATCTGCTTAAACTCTTTTTGTACGATAATTAATATGGTTTTCATGCGTATTCGTTGTAAGTTTAGATATTTCTAAAATGAACAGTTCTTAAGTGACTCCGTTTGCTTTGTTGTATTTTCCTAATTTCCATTTTCCCCTTAGTTATTCCAATCGGATTTTATATTTTTTCACACTTAATAGTATAAAAAACAATGTCATACCCAATAAAATAAGACTTTCTTTCCACAAAGTAAGTAAACCAACCCCTTTAAGCATTATTCCCTTTATAATAATTATATACCAAGTTGCCGGTACAATATTACTTAACCATTGTAAGGGTTTGGGCATACTTGCAATCGGAAAAATAAAACCCGATAATAAAATTACCGGTAACAACAATCCCATTAATGAAATCATCATAGCTGTTTGTTGCGTTTCAGAAATCGTTGAAATTAAGATTCCTAATGCCAAGGCACTGATAATAAATAATATACTTTCTAAACCCAACAAAAATAAGCTACCTTGCATAGGCATTCCAAACACAAAAAATCCTAATAAGAGGATAACAACAGCGTTGATAATCGATAAAAAGATATAGGGAAAAACCTTTCCTAAAATAACCTGAAGTGGTTTTAGGGGTGAAACCAATAAAATTTCCATCGTTCCTATTTCTTTTTCTCGTGTTATGGAAATAGAAGTCATCATTGCAGAAACCAACATTAAAATGATAGTCATAACTCCTGGAACAAACATAAAAACACTCTTTAATTCCGGATTATAAAGCATTCTGGAATTGGTTTGAATCTGGTAAGGTGTTGTTGTTATTTTATTGAAATTGTCGTTGTATTTTTTTATAATAGCCGCAATATAATTGGTGATGGTCATAGCTGTATTAGGCTCTGTTGCATCGGTAACCACTTGTATATCTGCAACACCCTCTTTTGTTAATTTTTTTGCAAAATCAGGTTCAAAAATCAAAATGGCTTTTACTTGTCCCTGTTTAAAAGTTGCCGCTACCTCCTCTTTATTGTAAAGCATTTTCTCTACGTCGAAATAGCTAGAAGATGCAATATTTTGAATCAATTTCTGGCTTTCAACATCATTTGCTTGGTCATATATGGCAAGTTTTACATTGTTAATTTCATTAGTTACGGCAAAACCAAATAATAAAATTTGTGCAATGGGCATTCCAAACAGTATAAACAAAGATCTTTTGTCCCTAAAAATATGGAAAAATTCTTTTTTTATAAATCCTATAAATCGTTTCATTGTTTTTGTGTTATACATCTATCAACTCACTTCTATCCTCTTGCTAACTTTAAGAATACCTCATTCATCGAGTTAACAGCAAACTGTTTACGTAAATTTTCCGGGCTATCTAACGCCTCTATTTTACCGGCAACCATTATGGATACCCGATCACAATATTCGGCTTCATCCATATAATGCGTGGTGACAAAAATTGTGGTTCCTTGATGGGCTTGTTTATAAATCATTTCCCAAAACTGACGGCGTGTAATTGGGTCAACTCCTCCGGTTGGTTCGTCTAAAAAAATGATTTGCGGCCGGTGTAATAAGGCTACGGAAAAAGCGAGTTTTTGCTTCCATCCCAAGGGTAAAGAACCCACCAAATGATCCGCAATATCATCAATTCCCAACTCACTGATAAAAGCTTGAGTCCGTTCTTTGATTACCTTTTTACTCAAACCGTATATCCCACCAAAAAACTGCGCATTTTCACGTACGGTTAAATCATCGTACAAAGCAAATTTTTGACTCATATAACCTATATTCTTCTTTATTTTTTCTGTGGATTTATAGACATCAAATCCAGCAACTTCAGCTTCTCCCGACGTAGGTTTAGATATACCTATAAGCATTTTCATTGCGGTTGTTTTACCGGCTCCATTAGCCCCTAAAAACCCAAAAATTTCGCCTTTTTTGACGGTGAAACTAATCGCATCTACGGCGGTAAAATCACCAAATTTCTTAGTGAGATTTTTTACAGATATTGAATGTTCTCTTTTCATTTATTCATGCTGTGCTAGTTCCATAAAGGTATCCTCAATTGAAGGTGCTGTTCTTTCAATTACAATATTTTTGTGATTCTTTTTTTCTAAATAATTCCGTAAATCAACAGGGTCAAAATCACTTCTTTTATCGGCATAATGTACCCATTTACCAAAAGGAAAAACCGAATGAGCTTGTGTATACGCTTTTAAATCTTGAATTAGTCGATAGGTGTCAGCTGCAGCTATATTATATAAATGTAAAGGAAACCGTGCCGCAATATTGTGTGGGGTATCAATTTCTAAAATTTTGCCTTCTTGAATAAGTGCAATACGATCACAAAGCGCTGCTTCATCCATATAGGGAGTAGACACTAAAATAGTTATTCCCTTTGCTTGTAAACGCTTGAGCATTTCCCAAAATTCCTTACGAGACACCGGATCTACACCAGTTGTAGGCTCGTCTAAAAACAAAACATTAGGTTTGTGAATTAATGCACAAGACAAGGCTAATTTCTGTTTCATCCCACCAGATAAATCTCCGGCTCTTCGTTTTTTAAAGGGTTCTATTTGTGTATAAATATCCTCAATTAATTCGTAGTTGGCTTCAATGCTAGTACCAAATATTGTGGCAAAAAAATCTAAATTCTCCTCAACGCTTAAATCTTGGTATAATGAAAAACGTCCCGGCATATAGCCCACATGATTTCTAATTGCTTTATAATCTTTGACAACATCTTTACCATCAACTTGAGCATCTCCTATATCCGGCAAAAGTAAGGTGGTTAAAATACGAAACAAGGTGGTTTTACCAGCCCCATCCGGGCCAATAAGCCCAAAAATTTCGCCTTGGTTAACCTCAAATGAAATAGCTTGAACCGCTTTAACTTTTCCGTATGATTTTGATATGTTGTTTAGCCTTATACTCATTATGTTTTGTTTGCATTTCTGACGTTTGATAGTAATATTTCAATTCCGTCTCACTTTATCCACATTTCTCCGGGCATTCCAATCTTTATGCTCCCATCGTTGGGTACACTTACATCAATAGCATATACCAAATTAACCCGTTCTTTTTTAGTTTGAATAATTTTAGGGGTAAACTCTGCCTGCGATGCTATCCAACTAATACTTCCTTTATAGGCTTTCATCCCATCTTGAGCATCTATCTTAATCGTGACTTCCTGTCCGATTTTTAGATTGGCTAACTGGGGTTCGCTGACATAGCCTTTAAAAGTCATTTCACGCATATCGGCAATTTTATATAAGGGTCGTCCAAAAGCTGTAACTTCTTCAAGTTCTACATATTTCACTAAAACCGTTCCGTCAATCGGATTGCTTATTTTGCTTTTAGCTATTTGATAA
This sequence comes from Flavobacteriaceae bacterium, assembly GCA_024763245.1. Classification (GTDB taxonomy): domain Bacteria; phylum Bacteroidota; class Bacteroidia; order Flavobacteriales; family Flavobacteriaceae; genus DQTL01. Next base: position 31,535 of record JANTFW010000008.1, read on the forward strand.
TCCATTTCCGCTATCTGTGTATCCAACTTTTTGGCCTCATTGATTACGCTGGAATTTTGTATTTCTATACTCTTTATCTGTCGATTAATAACAGTAATATTCCCGTTTACATCATCTAATTGTTTTTGAGAACCCAGCTTATCAGCAAGTAAGGATTCTATTCTCTTTTTATTAATTTTAGCCTTGTCTTTTTGCGCTTTTAAAACACTAATTTGAGATAAAACACCTTTTGATTTTGCATAGATAATATTCTTAGCTATTTGTAATTGTTCTTTTTTAAGCTGTAAGGCGACGGTATCTATAACAATAACCTCTTTACCCTTACTAATTTGATCACCCTCATCAAAGTTTAATTGAATAATTTTACCGTTACTCTCTGCAGAAACTGTAACTTCGGTTGCTTCAAAATTTCCATAAGCATCGGCTTTTTGTATATCGTTTTTACATGAAGTTAGAAAGGCAAACCCCAGTACTATCATTATTAATTTTTTCATCGTATCGTTTTTATGGTTATTCCTTATTATGAAAATAGAATTTTTAATTTGTCGTTTTATAATTGGCCTTTGCCAATTGTAATTGTATTTTGTGTGTGTTTAAATTAATTTTAGACTGGAGTAGTTTATTTACTTCTGCCGTATAATCTGCTGTGGTTATTAAATCGTGTTTAAGTTGTTTAGCGGCTGTTTGAACTGCTTTTTCTTGAAGTTTTACAAGTTCCTCATCTACCGCTACTAATTGCTGATTCTTTTCAATTTCTGCAAAATACGTATTGGTTTTTAGAGACTTATTCCATGTAAAAACAGCTTCCTGAGCATCAATAATCTCTTTATTAATGGCCAGTGCTTGACGTTTTTTCTTATTCACTTTCCAATCAAAGACATTCCATTGTAATTTAGCTCCTACTACATAAAATTCTTGGGTGGAATTATCCAGCATATTCAATCCGGGATTTCCAATCCCACCCGTACCAAAAGCCACCAATTTAGGATAATTTTTTTTCTGTAACAGCTTGTCATTCTGATCTATACTGTTTTTTTGCAATGTAAACAGTTTATATTCTGGTCTTTCTTTAGCTGTTGCCGAAATAAAGATTTCAGGTAACACGAATTGATTATTTGAGATTTTTTTACCAATTAATACGCCTAATTTTTCTACAAGTTGATTTTTGTTTGCTATTAACGCTATACGCTTTTGCTGCAATTCCAAAATTTTTATTTGCAAAGGATCCCCTGCGGATGCTGAAGCTACTCCGTTAACAATTAACTTTTCTACCTCCACTTGTTTTTTTTGTAATTGCGCAATGGTATTTTGTAACATCTCTTGGGTTTGATTAAGTAGTAAAACCGAAAAATACACTTGATTAATTTGTGTCTTTATTTGATTTACAGACACGGCTATTTCTTGTTTTTTAACCTTTAATTCCGTTTTTTTAATATCCTGTTGCAATCTGACAAGCCCACCATTATACACGAGTTGACTAGCTGTTAAAGTAGTTTTCCACTGTTCTTGGTTAGGTGGAGACATATCCATATTTGGAGGCAAATCAAAGGGTAAACTCACCACATCCGATTGATAGGTAACTTGGGCATCTAGTTGTAATTGTGGTAATTTTTGCTTTTCTAATACCCCTAATTCAAAATCGGTTTGTTGGGTAAGTAAGCCTTTTTTTACCTGCAACGGATGATTTTTTTCTGCTAGGTTATAACACTGTTCTAGACTTACTATTTCCTGAGCTTGTAAAGAAAAGCTAATACCCATCCATACCGTTATTAGTATAAATCTTGTTTTCATATCTCTATATTTTGTAGTTATAAATCGACAGGATAAACTCAGTATTTGTTCGGTATATACATGTCAAAAATACTTGTGAAGGTTTCATCTTATTGAATCTTAATAGCGTTAATAATAAAATCGGCCACGTGTGTTTTACGTGCCTCTAAAAGTTGTTGATAATCCTTATCCTCTTTTTGCAAAACTGATTTTAAAATGGGTTTTGCCACAAAAGGAAAAATACTCATAGAAATGACATTCATAATAAGTTGTTCCGGCGCTATAGGACGTATTTCACCATTTTTTACCATCTGCTCTATCTGTGCTCTCATTTTCATGAAACCATTCCCAAATTCCTTATTGAACGTATCCTTTAAAATATTTGGATTTCGATTTAATTCTTGAATGATAAACGTGGGAAGGTAGCTGTGTTGATTAATTAAGGAAATATAGCCGTTTGTAAAATTTCTAATTTTATCAAACAAGGGCTCCTCTTTATTGATAATCTCTCTTAGTTTTGGTGCCATAATCGCTATTGCTGTTTTAAATACCGCTTCAAACAATTTTTGCTTGCTTCTGTAATAATAATGAAGCATAGCTTTATTAATACCCGCTTTATCGGCAATTTCTTGCATACGGGCCCCATCCATTCCTTTTGTTTGAAACACATTGGTGGCTGCTTCAAGTATCTTTTGTTCTGTTAAATTATCTGCCATTGTGCTAACTAAATTATTTAACTATTTTATTTAACCATTTGGTTAACAAAAGTAATACTTATTTTTTAACGAGCAAATTTTTTTGCTAATAAAAGTAAATGTAATTTATAATTATTTGTTTTACAAGTAGTTATAAATATATAGAAACAAATTATTTTAGCTATATTTGTCCATTATTAGTATATTATCTTATGAAAATCTTTAAAATAGTTTTAGTAGTATTGGTTTTGAGCATTAGCTTTTATGTAGTTCAAGAATATCCAAGATTGAATATCATTTCCGGTTATGCGGCCAAAAACATGTGTTCTTGTATGTATGAAGCCGACAGATCGCCTGATTTTATCAAAAAAACAGATAATAATTTTTCACCTATAAACGTAGCAAAATACCATATTGATGATGCCAATCAAAAAGTTACGGCTTCGGTATTCGGATTGATGAAACGAACAGCGGTTTACCGTGAGGATCTCGGTTGTCAATTACTGGTTAATAAAGATACACTTGTAGAATACCCTCCTTTTCCTGTTCCTCATAATTGTCCTCCACCAGCTCCCTATCCCTACGGACATGAGCCACAAAAGGATACTGTTTTTGAAAATATCGATTATAACCGGCTTCAAACCGCTGTTGCTAATGCCTTTGATAAAAAGGGAAAAGACAGTTTGTTAACACGTGCTGTTCTCGTTATTTACAAAGACTATATTATTGCCGAAAAATATGACAAAGGATTTACAAAAGACTCCAGGATATTAGGTTGGTCAATGACTAAAAGTCTTTTGGCAACCTTATTTGGAATTCTAGACCACCAAGGGAAAATAGACATCACCAAGGACCATCTATTTCCCGAATGGGAAAATGATACTCGATCCGGTATTACACTAAACAACCTATTACAGATGAATAGCGGACTGGAGTGGGATGAAAATTACAATGAAATAAGCGATGTGACTCGGATGTTATTTTTAGAAAAAGATATGACGCAGACTCAGCTAAACAAACCGCTAAAATATCCTTCCGGCTCGCATTGGAACTATTCATCAGGAACAACCAACCTATTGTCGCGTTATCTCAGAAATCAATTTGAAAGCTACCAAGACTATTTAAACTTTCCTGTAAAACAACTCTATGACAAACTAGCCTTAAAATCCATGTCTATGGAACTGGATTTGGCTGGTAATTATGTAGGTTCTTCATACGGTTGGGCAACACCAAGAGATTGGGCTAAAGTAGGCTTATTATACTTGCATAAAGGAAACTGGAACGGAGAACAACTCCTTAATGAAAGCTGGGTAAAATACATAAGCACACCCTGTGGAAATAGCAAGGGTCAGTACGGAGCTCATTTTTGGCTTAATGCTGGTAAAATACTTCCGGATGTTCCTAAAACGGTCTTTTCAATGAATGGTTATCAAGGCCAGCGTGTTTTTATCATCCCATCAAAAGATATGGTTGTGGTGCGAATGGGCTTAACAGAAGGTGCTAAATTTGACTTTAATAACTTGCTTAAAGGTATAATCACTGCAGTTGCAGATTAATTTTAAATTACCTTAAGTAGAAAATTTGCTTTTATAAATGAATTGAATTCATTTTATAAATCCATTCCCAATTCTACCCCTAGTTTTTGTGAGACAATGTTGGTAATCAACTCTTTTAAAGCCGGAATACGAATACGATCTACCAATTCATTGGTAAAGGCAAAAAGCAACAGCGCTTTTGCTTCTTTTTTAGGAATACCCCTTTGTCGCATATAAAACAAGGCATTACTATCCAATTGACCAATCGTGCAACCATGAGAACAAGCAACATCATCCGCAAAAATCTCTAACTGAGGTTTACTATTTATAGCTGATTCATCGGATAAAAGTATGGAATCATTTTGTTGAAAAGCGTCTGTTTTTTGGGCAATTTGATCTACAATAACTTTTCCATTAAAAACACCTGTAGCTTTATCATCGTAAATACCTTTATACAACTCATGACTTTCACAATCCGGACTTTGATGATATACATTGGTCTGGTTGTCTACATGTTGCTCTTTATCGATAAGGGTAATCCCGTTTAAGATGGTATTACAATGCGGTCCCTTTTGATAAAAAAACAAATTATTTCTAGTTAAAGCACCACCAAAGGAATAGGTATGCATCGTGACTTGGCTTTGTTTTTTTTGCTGTACATAGGTACTGTCTATCAAAGAGGCGTCTTCCTCATCATTCTGTATTTTATAATAATCAATATGTGCACGTTGGTTCGCAAATATTTCGGTAACAGCATTGGTAAAAACCTTTTTAGCAGACAAACTTTGATGACGTTCTACAATTTTTACCTGTGAATTTTCATCCACAATAATCAGATTACGTGGTTGTAACATACAATCTTTACCGGTGTCTGTGGTAAAATAGACAATCTGTATCGGCTTTTCAACGATCTTATTTTTATAAATATGAATAAAAGCTCCTTCGCTTGCAAAAGCCGTGTTTAGTTGCGAAAAACTATCCTTGTCCGAAACAATTGTATTAAAATAATGATTCAAGACGATTTGATATTTTGTCTTTTTTATAGCCGATGATAACAGACATACATCAAATCCATCATGAGTTGTTTCGGATAGATATGGGTTATAAACCCCATCTACAAACACGATTTTATAACTATCGATTCCTTTTAAAAAATAGTTCGATACCTCTTTTAATTCCAACTCATTCTTGGGCAGATCAGGAAAAAGTGTATAGTCGTTTTTAAGTATTTTTTTTAAAGACGTATATTTCCAATTTTCATCCTTTTTTGTAGGAAAACCCTTTTTCTCAAAAGCCTGCATGGCTCGGGAACGAATTTTGTGAAAATCTGTATCTGTTTCTGTAGAAATCTGATTTTCAAACGCGAGAAAGGAAGCTATTAATTTATTTTTCATTGTTTTGTGTTTGGGATTGAAAAACTAAATCCATTCATAACCTTTAGCTTCTAGTTCTAAAGCTAATTCTTTTCCACCGGTTTTAATAATTTTTCCATCCGATAAAACATGGACATAATCGGGGACAATATAGTCGAGCAATCTCTGGTAATGTGTTATTACAATTACTGCATTATCTTTGCTTTTTAACTTATTGACTCCTTCGGCTACCGTTTTTAAAGCATCTATATCCAAGCCTGAATCTGTTTCATCAAGAATAGCTAATTTAGGTGCCAACATCGCCATTTGAAAGATTTCATTTCGTTTCTTTTCACCACCCGAAAACCCGTCGTTTAACGAACGCGATAAAAAAGAACTTTTTAAACCCAAAAGTTTAGCTTTTTCGCGAATCATTTTAAGGAGTTCTGCGGCAGGTATATCCTCTTTTCCTTCTGATTTGCGTTTGGCATTGATAGCGGTCTTAATAAAATTGGTTACCGTAACACCCGGAATAGCAACGGGATATTGAAAGGACATAAAAACCCCCTTATGCGATCGCTCTTCCGGTTTCATATCCAACAAATTCTCGTCACCTAGTGTAATACTCCCTTCGGTAACTATATAATCTTCTCTACCGGCAATAACAGATGACAGCGTTGTTTTTCCGGAACCATTAGGTCCCATAATCGCATGGACTTCTCCTGCTTTTACTTCAAGATTTATTCCTTTAAGTATTTCCTTATCGTCAATATTGGCATGTAAATTTTTTATTTGTAACATAATGTATTGAATATTGTAAAGTTTATATAGCAGAAAGTTTTAGGTGTCTTAAAGACACTTTATTTTTTCTATCCCACCATACTTGTATTAATGTTTCTTTGTTTCTCATTCCTCTTACTTATCCTACCGAATTCTCTAAGGACAATTCTAACAGTTTCTGTGCTTCAACCGCAAATTCCATAGGGAGTTTATTAAGCACTTCTTTGCTAAATCCATTGACTATTAAAGCAATAGCCTTTTCGGTATCTATTCCTCTTTGATTACAGTAGAACAACTGATCTTCTCCTATTTTACTAGTCGTAGCTTCATGTTCTATTTGTGCACTGGTATTGTGTGCCTCGATATAGGGAAAAGTGTGCGCCCCACATTCATTACCCATTAAGAGTGAATCGCATTGCGAAAAATTACGGGCATTCTTTGCGTTTTTGACTACTTTTACCAAACCTCGATATGAATTCTGTGATTTTCCCGCAGAAACACCCTTAGAAATAATGGTACTTTTGGTGTTATTCCCCAGATGAATCATCTTGGTACCTGTATCGGCCTGTTGATGCATATTGGTTACTGCAATACTATAAAACTCACCTATAGAATTATCTCCTTTTAATATACAACTGGGATATTTCCAAGTGACCGCACTTCCCGTTTCCACTTGAGTCCAAGATATTTTTGCATTCGTATAGGCTATGGCCCGTTTGGTTACAAAATTATAGACCCCACCTTTTCCTTCACTATCTCCGGGATACCAATTTTGAACCGTGGAGTATTTAATCTCGGCATCATCGTGTACGATGATTTCAACCACGGCAGCATGTAATTGATTTTCGTCGCGTTGTGGCGCTGTACAGCCCTCTAAATAACTTACATAAGCTCCCTCATCAGCAATTAGGAGTGTTCTTTCAAATTGTCCGGTACCTCCTTCATTGATTCTAAAATAGGTGGAGAGTTCTACGGGACATTTAATCCCTTTAGGGATATAACAAAAAGAACCGTCAGAGAAGACTGCAGAGTTTAAGGCCGCATAAAAATTATCGGTACGTGGTACTACAGATCCTATATATTTTTTGACCAAATCCGGATGTTTTTCAATAGCCTCAGAAATAGGACAAAAGATAATCCCCTTTTCTTCTAATGTTTTTTTAAAAGTCGTAGCTACAGATACAGAGTCTACCACAATATCCATTGCCACCCCTGTTAATCTTTTTTGCTCGTCCAAAGAAATACCTAATTTTTCGAAAGTCTTGAGTAACTCAGGATCCACTTCGTCTAACGAGGCTAATTCCGGCTTTTTCTTGGGTGCTGAATAATAACTAATTCCTTGAAAATCCGGTTTTTCATAAGAAACATTCGCCCAGTCCGGTTCTTCCATTTTTTTCCAAATTCGAAAAGCCTCTAAACGCCAATCGGTCATCCATTGAGGTTCATTTTTCTTTTTAGAAATAGCTTTAACAACACTTTCATCTAGACCTATGGCAAACTTATCAGATTCAATATCGGTATAAAAACCATACTCGTACTCCTTATTCTGGAGTTCTTGTCCCAACTCGGTTTCTGTATATTTTTTAGGCATCTTTACCTTTTTATTTATTTCTGCAAATATACTCAGATTTTTATGATAAATGTCATTTTAATCATATTATTTAGAATAATTCTTAATAAGAGAATTTGGCAATCTATGCTAGATACAATGCCGCACAGAATCAGTAACATGATTCAGCGTAATTCAAAAAAATGAATTAATCTGAAAATCAATCCTTGCTTTTATGTAAATTTGTGGGTTTAGATAATCTTTTGAAAAAAAACCTATTCCATAGTAAATTAAATCCTTGGCAATACCTGATCTTATCTTTTTTCTTACTGATAAGTTTTGGGACAGTCTTACTTAACTTGCCATTTGTTAAGCACGTCCAGGGACTGAGCTTTATCGACTCCGTATTTACTGCTACTTCTGCTGTTTGTGTCACCGGGTTAACAACCGTAAATACCTCCGGGTTTAATGGGTTTGGAGAAATCGTCTTGCTCTTACTTATGCAATTGGGAGCTATTGGTATTATGACTCTTAGTTCTTCTTTTATCTTGGCGTATAGAGGTAAGGTCAATTTAAAACATCGGATTTCTTTTTTTGAAACACAAGAAAATGTATCACTTGGAGATATTCAACATATTTTACCCTTTATTATTCGTATTACACTCATTACCGAACTAATAGGTAGTGTGTTATTGAGTATCGGTTTTTTTATACAAGGTGTCCCCTTTTGGGAATCCATCCATCAGGGTGTTTTTCATGCGATATCGGCTTTTTGTAATGCGGGTTTTTCTACCTACGATGCCAGTCTTACCGGTATGAATAGTCTCATTAAATATACGATAATGGGTCTCATTATTATCGGTGGTATTGGGTACTACGTGATCTACGAACTTACCGAAAAATATAAAGGGAAACGACTCCTGACTTTACATAGCAAGATTGTTCTTGTCACCACCTTTATTCTAATTTTCTTTGGAGCGTTTCTCCTTTTTGTTTTTGAAAGAGGTCATGTGTCCATCACAGACAGCCTATTCCAATCGGTAACGGCAAGGACGGCTGGTTTTAATACGGTTAATTTAACAAATTTACACTACCTGAGTTTGTTTTTCATCACCCTTTTAATGTTTATAGGTGCTTCACCGGGATCCACCGGAGGTGGTATTAAGACCACTACTTTTTTTATTGTAATTGCATCCGTTTTTAAAATCTTAAAAGGAAAAAATACAATTGTTGTCTTTAAAAGGCAAATTCCTAATACGGTTATTCTTAAATCTTTTGCCATACTCTCCGTGTATTTTATGGTGGTTTTTATAGGAACTTTAGCCTTACTCTATCACAATCATCAAGGGTTTTTAAACACCTTATTTGAAGTGACCTCTGCCCTAGGTACGGTAGGGTTATCATTGGGGATTTCGGCTGAAGTGGGTTTGTATGGTAAAATTATCTTGGTAGTTATTATGTTTATCGGTAGGGTGGGCCCGGCTTCTATTGCTATGTCTACGTTTAGAAAAACGAAAGCCGTGAAAATTAATTACCCCGAAGAATCTGTATATTAATTTATAACTAAGAAAAATACTAATTTAGCCCAATAATGAAACGAGTACTACATTTTTTGATTCATAAAGGAATTATTACAAATTCAGGTTATCACATTATTACTATCGAAATCTAGACCGATGAAAAACACAAATAAAGATATTGCCGTTATTGGATTGGGAACTTTTGGTTTTGAAGTAGCGACTAAACTCAACGAAGCCGGACATTATGTAATGGCGGTTGATAAAAATATGGAAATTGTCAATCAGATAAAGGATAAAGTTACCCTTGCTGTGCAAGCCGATGTTACCGACGAAGAGGTGTTAAAAAAATTAGATATAGAAAAATTTAAAACCGTAATTCTAGGAATGAGTAGCTCGCTGGAAACCCTTATTCTTGCTGTTACCCATCTAAAAAAAATGCATCTTAAACACGTGATTGTCAAAGCAAAAACATATATTCAAAAAGAAATTTTACTAAAAGTTGGTGCCGACGAAGTCATTCAGCCCGAAGTAAGTATGGCTAAAATGTTAGTCAGAAAAATAGCTTATCCTCAAGTAATTGAATCGTTAACTATCGATGCTAAAAATGCCTTAATAGAAATAGCCGTTCCACAGAAATTTTCCGGTAAAACGCTCCGTGAACTCGACCTGAGGAAAAAATATGGTATTTTGGTTATCTTAAAATCGGATAAAACCGGCTACAACATCGTCTCAAATCCGGAATTAAAACTGTTTAAAGGGGAAGCTATTTATGTTGCCGGAGATGAAAAAATGATTCTTAAAGTGTTTAGTGAGTAGTATCGCTAAGCCTATTTGTTTAATGAATTTATTGTATTACTGCAAACGAGTACGGCAAAATTTGACCCACAGAGGATTGACTACTACTGATGCATTCTATCTACCCTTTAATCAAAACAAAATCATAAACACATGAAGAAAATCGGATTATTATTTTTACTCCTTAAAGCATGTATATTAATCGCTCAAGAGCAACCGGTTTCTAGTGTAAAGCTCCTTTTTTTGGGCGATATTATGGGACATGGTCCACAGATTAAGGCAGCCTATTCTGCAAACACCAAAGCCTATGATTTTAATCCTAATTATCAATACATAAAACCCCTATTGTCAGCTCCTGATTTTACAATAGCGAATCTCGAGGTGACACTGGGAACAAAACCCTATAGTGGTTATCCGCAATTTAGTTCGCCTAGTGCATTAGCCAGTGCTATAAAAAAATCGGGGATAGATATTCTGGGTACTGCCAATAATCATTCTTGCGATAGACATAAAAAAGGAATTATAAAAACAATTCACGTTTTAGATAGTTTAAAAATACAACATACCGGTACCTTTGTAAGCCAAAAAAACAAAGATTCTATTGCCCCATTTATTATTGAAAAAAACAATATCCGAATAGCCTTATTAAACTACACCTATGGCACTAATGGAATACCGGTGCCCACGCCAACTATCGTAAATATATTAGATAAAAAAACTATTCTTAAGGACATTGAACAAGCCAAGAAACAACATCCCGATCAAATTATTGCTTTTGTACATTGGGGTGAACAGTACCGTGATTTGCCGGTTAATTCACAAAAAAAATGGTTTCAGTTTTTTAAAAACCATGGTGTTTCCATCGTTATCGGTTCGCATCCTCATGTTGTTGAACCTATGGAATGGGATCAAGAAGAGCAAACACTTGTGGTGTATTCATTAGGGAATTTTATTTCTAACCAACGTACTTTTCCTAGAGATGGTGGTGCTATGTTTGAATTAACACTAACAAAAGAAAATGGAAAAACACATATTTCAAAGGCCTCTTATGCATTAAGTTGGGTTTATAAAAAAATCGAAAAGCAAAACACCGGTTATTACATTCTTCCTGTTGATGAATTTGAATACAAACCCTATTTTTTTGCAAAAATATCCGATTACAAAAAAATGCGACTTTTTAGTAAACATGCCCGTATGTTATTGCAAATCCATAATCTTAATATTCCCGAAAAGAAACCGTTTTCCAAGGGTTTTTTACAACTCATGCGTGAGTTGTATATCTATTAGCAAATAGAAATCAAGACTTTTACAGGTGTTAAAAAAATCAAAATTGAAAGGACAAAATAAGCAATTCATACTGTAACGTGTAAATAATCCTTAAATTCGTCGCAAATTTATCATTGATATGGCTTTTAATTTTAAAAAATACAATCTTATTTTAGGTTGGTCGGCATTTATTATTGCTCTGGTAACATACACATTAACCCTTGAGCCAACAGTTAGTTTTTGGGATCCGGGTGAGTATATTTCTACTGCAGCAAAACTAGAGGTAGGACATCCACCGGGAGCTCCTTTATTTCAAATGCTAGGTGCATTTTTTGCCATGTTTGCCTCCAGCCCCACTCATGTTGCCAAAATGGTCAATTTTATGTCGGCATTAGCAAGTGCCTTTACCATTCTGTTTTTGTTTTGGACCATTGCTATGCTAGCTAAAAAAATACTTATTAAAAAAGGAGAATCCCTAACACAAGCACAAGGAATTGCTATTTTAGGAAGCAGTCTTGTGGGTTCTTTAGCCTATACATTTTCGGATAGTTTTTGGTTCTCAGCCGTCGAAGCAGAGGTGTATGCTATGTCTTCCTTATTAATGGCCTTACTCTTTTGGCTTGGATTACGATGGGAAGCAGCTATGGACCAACCTAAAGGTGATCGATGGCTTCTCTTAATCAGTTTTGTTGTGGGTATGTCTTTTGGTGTACATATATTATCCCTTTTGGTAATACCACCAATTGTTTTTCTCTATATCTATAAAAATTACAAACAACTATCCCTCAAACAATTTATCATTGCCAACATTGTAGCGGTACTTTTTTTAGCCTTTACTTTTAAATTTCTTTTCCCTTTTACCTTACGTTATTTTAGTGCGATGGAATTGTTTTTTGTAAACAGTATCGGACTTCCTTTCAATTCCGGAAGTATTATTGCCGCACTACTAATGGCGGGTATTTTTTTCTATGCGATTCGTTATACACGCACCAAAAAAATGGTTGGCGCCAATACCTTAATTCTTTCCGTATTGTTTATTATTATCGGTTTTTCTTCTTGGATTATGTTACCCATTCGTGCCAATGCCAATACGACCATTAATGAAAATAATCCTTCAAGTGCGCGTGAATTATTGGCTTATTACAACAGAGAACAGTATGGTGATTCCAATGTTTTTTATGATAATTACTATTCCTATACGTATAAGAAAGAGCAGGATAAAAGAAAACCCTATAAAGATGATGTGCTTAAATATGAAAAAGATTACAAAACCGGTAAATATATTATTGTAAATAAAGATACCTATAAAAAATATTTTCCAAATTACAGCGACAAACATAAAGGTTTTATACCTAGAATGGTCGCTACCTCACCTACGGCCATAGATCATTATAAAGCCTTGACCGGTATCCCTAAAAAAAGTACACGTCGTCCTACGTTTTTAGAAAATCTACACTTTATGTTTAGCTACCAATTCGGTTATATGTATGGGCGCTATTTTATGTGGAACTTTGTAGGGAGACAAAATGATGAACAAGGGCATTTAGATATTCATAATGGAAATTGGATGAGTGGTATTCCTTTTATCGATAAATCCTTTTTAGGTCCTCAAACTAACTTGCCAGAAGAAATAAAAAACAACAAAGGACGTAATACCTATTATTTTTTACCGCTGATTTTAGGTCTTATCGGCGTTTTTTACCAATTAAAAAAAGACCCCAATAATTTTTATGTATTACTTCTGTTTTTTGCTTTTACCGGCTTGGCCATTATCTTCTATACCAATCCCAAACCTTTCGAGCCTAGAGAACGTGATTATGCCGTAGTGGGTTCTTTTTATGTTTTTGCTATTTGGATAGGGCTTGGTATTAGTTCTATTTTTGATGGCTTAAAAGACAAACTAAACCCAAAAATAACCGCTATTAGCGTTAGCTTAATAGGTTTATTAGCTGTACCGGCTATAATGGGTTTTCAAAATTGGGACGACCATGACCGCTCTAATAAATATACTGCACACCTAAACGCACAAGCCTATCTGGATTCTTGTGATCAAGATGCCATATTATTTACCATCGGTGATAATGATACTTTTCCGCTGTGGTACCTACAAGAAGTCGAGGGATACCGTACAGATATAAAAGCGATAAATACCAGCCTTTTTGCGACAGATTGGTATATCGATCAAATGAAACGCAAAACCTACAAAGCCGACCCTATTCCTTCTCAATTAAAGCATGAAGATTACAAATACGGTACTTTAGATGTAGCCTATAATATGCCCATCGAACAATTTAAGGATAGTGTTATGGATATCCGCCTTTTTATGCAATGGATTCAAAGTAAAAATGAAATTACCTATGTACAGTTTGACGAAGACCATAAAGAAAAAATCTATCCTACAAACAAACTACGCCTACCCGTTGATAAAGAAGCTGTTTTACGAAATGGAATTGTAGCACCCGAAGATGCCGATAAAATTGTACCGTATATCGATTTTGAAGTAGATCCAAACGGATTGACCAAAAACCGTATTCTCATGTTGGATATTCTAGCCAATTTTAACTGGGAAAAACCAATCTATTTTACCGGTGGAAGTTATGACGATGCCGAATACATCTGGCTTAAAGACTACTTACAACTAGATGGCCTTACCTATAAGTTGGTGCCGATTAAAACCCCTTATGGAGGTAGTCCTTTTAGTATGGGACGTATCAATCCGGAAGTGATGTACGCACATGTAAAAAAATGGGATTGGGGTAGCATTACCGAAGACATCTATCTCGATCCGGAAACACGTAAAAACTCCGTTAACTTCCGTAATTCATTGGTAAGACTATCCGAGGCTTTTGCCGTAAAAGGAGATAGCCTAAGAGCAATAGAAGTATTGGATTTATCACTTGAAAAAATGCCACCAAACAAATTCTATAGCAGTGGAATGTTACTCGATTATGTAACCGATTATTACAAACTCAAACAATCCGGTAAAGCCCGAGCTTTGGCCGAAGAATTAATAGGAATGAGTCAAGAAAAATTACGTTACTACAACCGTTTTGATGATTCTTTTTTTACCAGTTATTACGATGAGTTAGAAAATACATTATTGATTTATGGAGAATTGGTTCGTGTGGTGTCAGAGTTTGAAGATAAGGCCTATTCCGATGCTGCGCAAGCTAAATATATTGAACATGTAGATCTTTTTAAACGTCTTATTGATAAATAAAAACTCTTTTCTGTGTAAGTAAAGAAACTTATGACTTTTATGTTGTATCCTATTCGTATGCCTAAATTTGTTCAGCGGCTTTATCCTGAATACCTATGGCACATGCCTCGTATGGATAAAACCATCTATCTTACTTTTGATGACGGACCAACTCCTCAAATTACGCATTGGGTATTGGACACGTTAAAACAATATCAAGCTAAGGCTACTTTTTTTTGTTTGGGAAAAAATATAGTCGCACATCCGGATTTGTTGCATCGTATGATCCAGCATAAACACCAAGTGGGTAATCATAGTTTTTCGCATCTCATCGGTTGGAAAAACAATAAAAATGTTTATGTTAAAGATGTTGAAAAAACTCAAAGAATTTTAGAAAAAGAGCTTCCCAATTCCAATTTAAAATTATTTCGCCCACCTTATGGAAAAATCAAAAAATCTCAGGTAAAAATGCTCCGTGCCAAAGGTTATCGCATCGTATTTTGGGATGTTTTAAGTGGTGATTTTGACCCAAATCTTAAACCCGATAAGAGTTTACATAAAACCCTAAAACATACCAAAACGGGTAGTATTGTGGTGTTTCACGACAGTAAAAAAGCCAAAAATACACTTCAATATGTTCTTCCTAAAGCATTGAAGTATTGGAAATCTCAAGGATACCAATTTAAAACTTTATAAACGAGTAGAAATCCGGATTTAGATTAAACAAACTGTTGCACCAAACTAATTAAGGTATGGGCATCTTGATTACCACTTTGTCTCCATTTCATTTCACTATCTTTATAGATAATATAGGTAGGGTTAGACTTAATACGAAGCGCTTTTGCCAAGGCGTCATTTTTTTCTATGTCAATCTTAATCACTTTGGCTTTATCTCCTAGAGCAGCAGCCACTTCTCTAAGGGTCGAGGTGGCATAATTCTCCTGAGACTCATCCCAATCGGCATAAAAATCAATCAAAACAGGGACTTCTGATTGTACTAATTCTCCAAATTTAGACATCGTTTTAGGGGCTTAATAATTTACAAATTTATATGTACCTCTTCCTTCTTTAGCTTGTATTTTTAATACATAAGCTGCTTGAGCAAATGTAAAAGGTAAATGAATTTCTTGTACTGACAAACGAGCTGGATCTGCCATTTGATACACCATTTGACCTATACTATTAAACACCTGCACTCCGGTTAAGGAGACCTCTTTGTCATTTTTAATAACCAAT
Source organism: Flavobacteriaceae bacterium (assembly GCA_024763245.1). GTDB lineage: Bacteria > Bacteroidota > Bacteroidia > Flavobacteriales > Flavobacteriaceae > DQTL01. Next base: position 47,232 of record JANTFW010000008.1, read on the forward strand.
TCGTCATGGGTGTAATATGCCGTAACTAGATTGTTGAGATAATTTTCCACTTCAAGCGGAGATTGGGGTTGAAAAACAATCTCAAAACGATCGGAGTATATTCCCGGATCCAGATTAACCGTAAAATCGGTATCATTAATTTGATAGGTAGTGTTTTCGTCTTTATCTAATACATAAACAGGGCGTGTAAAATTCTCCAGAGCGTCTATCATTATGCGATGCTCTCCGGCATTGGTCACCTTAAGCGTAAAAGGATAGTGTGCTTCCTCATTATAAGGTCCTACGCCTTGTATTACATAGGCTAAATTTCTATCGTCATCATCCATCGTAAAATACATTTCATCCGAACCTATATCGATCATTTGACCGTCGTAACCGTAATCAAAATGGTCTGTTGCCTCTCCGGAAGTAATACTTAATAATAAATATCTGTGTCGTGTATTAGGACTTTCATAACCCAATCTAATACGAGATAAGACCCCGTTTGAGAAACTAGCACTTGTTCGTACTTGGGCGGAATTCACCCCCTCTAATTCAAAAGCTCGCTGAGCATTGTTAAATGTTATAGTACCTCCTGATGTATTCTCCGAACGAACAATAAACCCCTGTCCAACAGGAATATACCTTTTTGGTAAAATAGATCCGGAACCGGAACCGGAAGTAAAATCTCCGTGCAAAGAAGCTAGGTTTCCTCCTGAAAGATTATATGTGGCATAGCCTCCTCCATACTCTGTATATACATGGGTATTGATACTCCAATGTTCCCAATAGTAAATAGTTCCATCTATTATTTCATTTCCAGCTCCTAAATCGGTGGTGTGATTTCGTATAAATTCATCTGCGTCTAAAGCAGAAGGATACGGATTACC
>JANTFW010000009.1 GCA_024763245.1 Flavobacteriaceae bacterium
ATATGATCATTTTGCTGAATACTATCCACTACATTTTGACCTACAACTACATGACCAAAAACACTGTGTTTTCCATCTAAGTGTGGCGTTGCTTTATGGGTTATAAAAAACTGGCTACCGTTAGTATCTCTTCCTGAATTGGCCATAGACAAAACCCCTGCATCCTTATGGGTCAATAAAAAATTGCCTTGCTCATCTATAGGAAATTCATCTTCAAATCTATAGCCTGGTCCTCCAGAACCATTTCCATCCGGATCACCACCTTGAATCATAAAGTTTTTGATTACACGATGAAACTTTAACCCATCATAAAAAGGTTTTCCTTTAAATCTTTTGTCTACTTCAGGATTATTTCCCTCGGCCAAAGACACAAAATTAGCAACGGTATTAGGAGCTTTTTCAAATTCTAAACGAACCACAATGTCGCCTTTCTCTGTTTGAATATCGGCAAATAGTCCATCTCCTAAGTTTTTATACTTTGTTGTTTTGCAAGCAACTAAGCTTATACTTAGAGCTAAAATTAGTAATATTGAAATTCTTTTCATAAAAAAAAAATAGTTAAAATGTATATGTTATTTTCTAATCGTTATTAATTCTAAAGTAACTACTAATGGGGTATTTGCAGCAATCTTTTTTTGATCTCCATAAACTCCATAGGCCTTACTCGAGGGCAACAAAAATAGTATTTTTTCATTAATTCGCATCAACTTAATACCTTCTTGAATTCCTTGCATAAAATCTTCTTGATCGACCAAATAGGTTTTTCTCCCCAAGGTATCTTCCGAATAGATTTCATTGCCTTGTAAATCTTTGATATCGTACAAAAAAACGACTTCATTACCTTTTTTTGGAGAAAGGGTATCTTTTTCATTCTTAGCAAGATACGTATACCAAAAACCACGTTGTGAATTGATATAGGTATGTGTAGAATCCCGTCTTATATAGGCCTTTATCCTATTCAATTCGTCCTTGTTTAACTGCTTGTTAAAAGCTATAGATTGTGACATATCCATTCGGCCCGTATGTGCTACCGGCTTTCTAGGTTTAGGATTTGCACAAGAAATCAACAAAATCATCGGTAAGAGTAGGCTATATTTCATCTGATTTTGCTAAAGCTTCTTGATATTCGGGTAATAGTTCTAAAAAGGTAAGTACGGTTTCTGACATAGATAAATTTGATTTTCCACCTGCAGCATTATCGTGACCACCTCCTTCAAAATGATTTCTAGCAAATTGATTCACAGAGAAATGGCCTTTAGAGCGGAATGAGATTTTAATTATTTTCTGTTCGGAATCTTCAATAAAAATTACGCCAAAAACAATGCCTTTTATGGATAAAGCATAATTAACAACACCTTCTGTATCTCCTTTTTGAAAATTATATTTTCTTTTCTCTTCCTCTGAAATGGTAATGTATGCCGTCTTATATTTGGGTACCACTTTTAGGTTTTGAAGGGCTTGCCCTAAAAGTTGTAAACGATTATAGGAATTGGTATCATATATATTATTATAGATCCGTGCATTGTTAGCTCCTTTCTCTATCAATTTAGCAGCAATTCGTAATGTGGTTGGACTTGTATTCGGAAATCTAAAAGATCCTGTATCGGTTAAAATACCGGTATATAAACACGTAGCCATATCTTTAGAAATCGCATTTTCGTCCTTAATAAGTTCTAAAAAATGGTAGACCATTTGTGCCGTAGCACATATACTCGTATCCGAAAAAAGATAAGTAGCCACATCAGTAGGTTGTTGGTGATGGTCAATCATTATAAAAACACCAGGAAAAGTTTCTAATGTTTTTTGCATATCATCGCCAACTCGACTTAGATCATTAAAATCTAACAAGAAAATAATCTTTGCAGCTGCAATAGCTCTTTTAGATTGGTTATTCTGTTTGTCAAATTTTAAAACATTTGCTGTTCCGGGCAACCATTTTAGAAATTCCGGATAATCATTTGGTGCAACAACTTTTACCCTATGTCCTCTTGCTTTAAGATAATGATACATCGCCAAGGCAGAACCAATGGCATCACCGTCTGCATTTTTGTGAGGAACCAAAACAATAGTTGTAGGTTCTTGTAATAATTCTGAAATTTCTTTAATCTCTTTGGGTGTCATAAGTCGCAAAGATAAAATAAAAAATCATTACTAACAGCTTGATAACAAAACCCTTTTGCCCTTCATATAATAATGGGATATTCAAAATTTTATTAATAGCTATAAAACAGGTACTTTTGATTTTTTATTAACCAATTTAGATTATGAAAATATACCCTTATTTTATCATTTTACTGATTTCCGTTTCATCTTGTCAAAATTATTCCGTAAAAAATACACCAACACGACAAGACACAAAAAAATTTAGTTCTGATTTTATTTTGGCTTTTGGATCCGGCAATAATCAACGTAAAGACAATCCTTTTTGGAAAGAAATTGCCGAGAAAAAACCTAATGTTTGGGTGTGGGAAGGCGATGCTATCTATTCTGACACCGAAGATATGCAGGTATTGGACAGTAATTACACAATTCAAAAAAATAAAGCTGATTATCAAGATTTTATAAAAAAAATTCCAGTAATCGGCACTTGGGATGATCACGAATACGGTATTAATGATGGTGGTACAGAATATCCTAAAAAAGAAGCCTCTCAGCAATTGTTCTTAGATTTCTTAGGGATACCCAAAGAGGCTCCAATCAGAAAACAAAAAGGAGTATATTCCAGTAAAACCTATATGGTCAATGGACATCAAATTAAAATTATCTTATTAGACACCCGTTATTTTAGAACGGCTTTAACGAAAGATACGGAGACAAAAAAACGCTATAAACCCAATCCTTATGGACAGGGGACTATGTTGGGATCCACACAATGGGAATGGCTAAAAAATGAACTCAATACTTCTCAAGCCGATTTTAATGTCATTATGAGTAGTATCCAATATTTATCCGGAGAACACGGTTTTGAATGTTGGACTAATATGCCACACGAAATGGACAAACTTGAACAAATGATAGTAAACTCTAAAGCTAAAGGTGTTTTTATACTCTCAGGGGACCGGCATATATCCGAAATTTCAAGAAAGAATATTGGGGATAGATTCTATCCACTATACGACTTTACTTCTAGTGGACTTACTCATTCTTATAGCCGTTTTTCCGGAGAACCCAATCGCTACAGAATTAGTCCCGTTGTATTTCAAAAGAGTTATGGTATTGTGCGATTTGATGTAACGCTACAACGTGTACAGTTTGAAATGTGGGGCGAAAACAATCAAATCATAGAACATATGGAGGTTTCCTTTTAGCAAAGCCTATTTTTTTACCTTTGCCTTTCACTTATAAACCAAAAAAATGAAACACTTATTTATTCTATTAAGTGGAATTGTGTTTACTCATAATACAATATCACAAAACTTGTATAGCGAACTTTTTGATAATTCTTCAGGTATTACATCCGGTTATGGAGCTTGGGGAGCAAACAATTATATTCGAGAAACCCCTATTGAAATAACAGACAAAGGAGTTATTACCTTTTACCACCCTGATATATCGGCAGCACCAAAACCTACTATCTTTTTTATATCGGGTTGGGGACAAACCTATGAAACTTACGATCGCTTTTTTAAATTTTTAGCTAGTTTAGGATATCCTACTGTAAACATTTACAATTATAATCCGGGTAGTATTACAACGAGCTATCAAAATAGTCTTGATATGATGCAATACGCCGCTACACAATATTCCAACTGGATTGACACTACAAAAATAGGATTAATGGGGCATTCGTATGGTGGGGGATCTTGTATATGGTTGGGTAAAAATATTTTTGATTCGGATGGGCTAAATTGGGGAAGTAGCGAACGTTTTATTATGATGTTTGCACCGTGGCTATCTTTTTTAATGGAGGACATCGATTTACAAAATTACCCTGAAAATGTAAAACTCTTAATATTACAAAGCTATGATGATTTTAATTCTGGAGGGAATCCTACCTATAATACTGACCCCAGAGCGCTCAGAGCCGTTTACGAATTAATCGACATCCCTGATAACGAAAAGGATTTTATCACACTTTACTCGGATAATGATGCCGCACACGAATATATATATAATGGACATACCTATTCCTATATAGCCAATCATTATGTAAGTTATACCAACTTAATAGATGCTTATAACAATCCCTATGATGCATTAGATGTGTATGCTTCTAATAGACTGGCACATGCACTAATTGATTACGTGTTTGAAGGGAATACTGCTGCCAAAGAAGTTGCTTTAGGTAATGGTAGTGCTGTTCAAATAGATATGAGTATCATGCCCGATTTAAGTGTAACTGACTATTATATTACCAACAGACCGGAGAGTGATTTTGAATATAAATGTTCGGAGAATACTGAAGGCTCTTGGGGTGATCCGGATATATGGAAATTACAGGATTATTGTGAAGATGCCGATGGAAATGGAGTTATTGACAATTTATCTAATAAAGACTATGTTACAACTTCTTTTACAATCTATCCTGTACCTTCTAATGATCATATCACGATTCGATTTCCTCAAAACAACCAAAATATAGAAACTATAGCGATTTATGACGCCCTTGGAAAACTCTTGTACCACTCTAGTATTCCGGAAACAAACAGTATTGACATTAGCCAATTCGAAACCGGAACTTATACTTTAAAACTGTATACAAAACAAAGCCTTGGTATACAAAAATTTATGGTAAAATAAGATTCTAAATTGGTATTGTTTAATAAAATAAGTACTTTCGCAGCCTAAGTAGAATTAATAAAACATCAACAAATGACAACAAACAGAACTTTTACAATGATAAAACCCGATGCGGTTGAAAATGGGCATATAGGAGCCATATTAGATAAAATAAATGCAGGTGGATTTCGTATAGTGGCTATGAAAATGACACAAATGACCAAAAGAGATGCCGAATCATTTTACGCCATTCATAAAGAAAGACCTTTTTTTGGTGAATTAGTCAGTTTTATGACTCGCGGTCCTATTGTTGCCGCCATTTTAGAAAAAGATAATGCTGTAGAAGATTTTAGAGCCTTAATTGGTGCTACTAATCCTGCAGAAGCTGCCGAAGGAACCATCCGTAAATTATATGCCACATCTATTGGCGAAAATGCTGTTCACGGCTCGGATAGTGACGAAAATGCTGCCATTGAAGGCGCTTTTCATTTTGCAGGAAGAGAAATGTTCTAAGTAACCTATATAATAACTTCTAAAAAACGCTTTGAAAATTTTCAAAGCGTTTTTTTATGCTACTAATTCCTGTAATACATCAATAAGCTTATCAATCTCCTCTTTTGTATTGAGTTTACTAAAAGAAAATCGCACCGATGTTTTTGTTTTCTCATTTTCACTAAGGATGGCATCAAGCACGTGAGATCCCTTGGTACTTCCGCTTTGACAAGCACTACCACCGGAAGCAGCAATACCTTTTAAATCTAAAGAAAACAACATCATTTTTATTTCCTTCGGGAAACGAACATTTATAATTATATAACTACTTTTTTCCTTATGGGCACTAACGCCATTAAACTGTATCTCCGGCTGTATTTCTTTAAGCTGTTGGATAAAATAGTCCTTTAGACCCTGAATATAAGTGCGGTCTTCATCAAGTGAATTATAGGCTATATCTAATGCCTTTGCCATTCCTATAATGCTATGTATATTTTCAGTTCCTGCACGGGTTCCATGTTCCTGTTCGCCACCTAATAACATCGGTAAAATAGCATGTGATTTTTTTATATAGGCAAAACCCACTCCTTTAGGTCCGTGAAATTTGTGAGCACTAGCTGTAATAAAATCAATGGGTGTTTTTTGTAAATCTATAGTAAAATGTCCCACACCTTGTACGGTATCCGAGTGAAAAAAAGCTTGATGATTTTGGCATAACAGACTAACTCGTTGAAGATCTAATAAGCTCCCAATCTCATTATTAACGTGCATTAAACTGACTAATACCTTATGGGAACTTGCCGCCAATTTTTTTTCCAGATCCTCATAATTTATCTCTCCTGAAGTAGTCAACGCGACATACGTAATACTTACAGCAAATTCTTCTGTCAAAGCCTCTAATGCATGTAATACAGCATGATGCTCCAACCTAGAGGTAATTACTTCTTTAACACCAAGACTCACAATGGCATTGCGAAGAATCAAATTATCGGCTTCACTACCACCTGCCGTAAAAATAATTTCTGAAGGCTGTACCTTAAAATAACCGGCTATCTTTTTACGAGCAAGTTCAACTTCCGCTTTAGCCTTTCGCCCAAAACTATGTGAAGACGATGGATTACCAAAGACTTGTTGCATACTTTTTTGAACGGTATCAATCACTTCGGGTAACATGGGCGTTGTAGCCGCATTGTCAAAATATATTTTCATCATTACATCAAATTAACACATAAATTATTCGGATGGATCCATCAAGGCTGTCCAAACACTTAGTTGTCCGTTTTCATACCGGGTCCAAATAGGTCGTACTATGCCATTATAAGCACTAATATTAGTATAATCACCAAAGAAAATATCCGAAACAGGTATAAATGGTTTTTTTGAAATTATTTCATTTGAAAAGCTTTTTCCACCATCTTTTGAAATTGCCAAAACCACCTCTGTACGATTGTTTTTATAACGACTTCTATCATAATATACAATATATATATAGCCTGAAACGGGATCAACATCCATCCAAGTAAAAAACTGGTGAGAAATCGTATTATCTTGGTTGACTTTGATAGGGACTGACCAAGTATTTCCTTCATCATTTGATTTTATGATAAAAACATCAGTATTGTTTTTACCATTGCGCTGATCGGTCCAATTGATATAAATAGTACCCGAATATTTTGAATTGCCGGTATCTACTTTAGTAACCGGCATACCATTGCATCGCCCCACACCGGGAACAAACTGTGTCCACCCACCGGGTTGTTGAGCCACGACAAGATCTTCTGCAAACCAAGTGACTCCGTTGTCTGTACTCTTATCAAAGTATATTTTATTATTTACAGCCCAAGCAACATAAATATTACCTTTTAAATCAACAGCAGGTACAGCACCCTCGGTTGTATGATCGTCATCCACAGCATCACCTTCTATCTCACTAATAGTTATGGCCTTGGAAAAAGTTTTACTGCTATCCGATGACTTAGCAAAACGAATTCTACTTTTATTATTTTTATTGATACTCCCATATTTATCAAATTCTGTCCAAGTAACATAAATTTCTCCTGTATTGGGATTACACACCGCCCATTCTTTATCTTGTTGTTTAGGACTGTTCTTTCCAATGCCTTCACCATCGTTCCAAGATACACCACCATCCAAGGATTTATGAATGACAATTTGATCTAAAAAACTACTACTGGCATACGCCCGACCCTCCGGATTAGAAAGGTGTAGATAGTATAGAGTACCTTTACTATCACTCAACAAACAAGGATCACCATAAACTCCGGATTTGGAAGTTAACTTTTTAGAAGTCCACGTTTTACCGCCATCAAAAGAAAAATGGTAGCCATCTAAAACCGTTCCTGCAACAATGTTTTTTGTATTGACCGGATTTACAACAATAGATGGTTCACAAGGGCCTGTAGTAAAAGCATCTCCTTCCGTTATTTTTATATTTTTAAGGTTTGTTTGCTTTGGTAAATTTTTAGCAACTTGCACACCTGTAACATTTTGTGTACTATTACAACTAATAAGAAGAAAACTAAGAATTATAATACTATACTTCATATGACCAAAAGTACTAAAATTAAACGGTTTATTAGCAAGCCTAGAGTGTTGATATTCTTGCTTATTCCTTTACTTGCCTTTATGCTTCATAAAGAATATTACAGTCTGACAAATATTGTTTTTAACCCTCAGGAAAAATCAGTTCAGGTAACCATACGCTTATTTACTGATGACATGGAATTTGCACTCAAAAATCAATTTGAAAAGGCTATTGAATTAGGAACAGACAGAGAAATCAAGGAAGCCGACCACTTATTAGAACTCTATCTAAATCAACGTTTTACTATAGCTATTAATGCAAACAAAACCCCTTTTGCATTTATCGGAAAAGAATTTGAAAAAGATGTAATGTATGTGTATTTGGAAATTCCAAATATTTCGGATATACAACAAATTGAAGTTCGAAATGCCATTTTAATAGATAGCTTTTCTGAACAAGAGAATATAGTTAAAATTAATTACTTAACGACTAGGAGAAGTATGATCTTAACACAACAGCACGAAAAAGAGCTTATTAAATTTTAAAATAAGTATGCCACTACTTTAATAAAACATACCTTTGAATCCATACAAAATATTTTTGATCATGAAACGATTAATTATTAGCATTATTTTAATCAGCAGTACGCTTTTTAGCAATGCACAAAATCACGAACATCACACGACAGATACCGACAGTAACCCTGTAAAAAAGGGTCATTATAATATCAGTAAATTTAAACAACTAAAGGAAGAATTGGCAACACCGAATGCCTATAGAACAGCATCGGGCGCACCCGGCTTTGCGTATTATCAACAAAAGGCCGATTACCAGATGCAGATTACCCTCGATGACAAAAACCAACGTATTTATGGTGAAGCCACGGTAACTTATTACAACAACTCGCCTGATCCTTTAGATTACCTATGGGTGCAATTAGATCAAAATATTCGTGCTAAAAATTCTCTATCTAAAAAAGTAGATGGTGGTGGCCCCGGTGTAGGATATCAACCGCAAAAATTTGTTGAAGAATTTATGGGTAAACCTTTTGACGGAGGTATAAAATTAGAATACTTGCAAGATACGGAGGGAAATCCATTGCATTATGTGGTAAACGAAACTATGATGCGTATTGATCTACCTCAAACATTAGCGCCAAAAAGCAGTACATCGTTTAAAATTAAATGGTGGTACAATATCAATAACTACTTGGTTACCCGAGGTCGATCCGGATACGAACACTTTGATAAAGATGGAAATAACCTCTATATAATTGCTCAATTTTTCCCTAGAATGGCTGTTTATAATGATGTCGAAGGATGGCAAAACAAGCAGTTTTTAGGTAGAGGCGAATTTACACTTGTCTTTGGTGATTATGATGTTAAGATAACCACACCTGCTGATCATATATTAGAAGCTACCGGTGTACTACAAAACAGAGAAGAGGTATTTACCAAGACACAAATAAAACGTTACAAACAAGCCCAAAAATCGTACGACAAACCCGTTATTATAGTAACCCAAAAGGAAGCAGAAAAAGCAGAAAAAACTTTTTCGGATAAAACAAAAACATGGCATTTTAAAGCTAAAATGGTAAGGGACTTTGCCTTTTCAAGTTCTCGAAAATTTATTTATGATGCCCAAGCGGTAAAGCTAGGGGATCGTACGGTAATGGCTATTTCATTATATCCAAAAGAAGGAAACCCACTTTGGGAGGAGTATTCTACCAAAACCGTTGTGCATACGCTAAAATCCTATTCTAAAAGACTTTTTGACTATCCCTATCACAAGGCTATTTCAATAAATGCCAAGCAACAAGGAATGGAATATCCGATGATTTGTTGGAATTATGGTCGTCCAAGACCTGACGGAAGCTACGCAGAAAGAACCCGAACAGGTGTTATTGGGGTAATTATTCACGAAGTGGGTCATAATTGGTTTCCTATGGTTGTAAATTCGGACGAACGGCAATGGGGATGGATGGATGAAGGTCTTAATACTTTTACGCAATTATTAGCTGAAGAAGAACTAGAAAAAGGATTTCCAGCCAGAGGTTATCCTAAAGATTTAATAGAATATATGACCGGAGATCAAAGTAGAATTGCCCCTATTATGTCTCAACATGACGTAGTTTTTGACAGTGGGAAAAATGCCTATCACAAACCAACGGCAGGACTTTATATGCTACGAGAATTTATTTTAGGGCACGAACTTTTTGATTTTGCCTTTAAAACCTACGCAAATCGTTGGAAATTTAAACATCCCTCTACCGCTGATTTTTTCCGCACGATGGAAGATGCATCCGGTACGGATCTAGATTGGTTTTGGCGCGGTTGGTTTTATACTACTGATGTTAATGATATCGGGATAAAAGAGGTCAAACAATATATTGTTACGGATCAACCTACGGAACGTGTAAAGCGTATGGCCAAAGCGTATGGGATGACTGTGGATCAATTTCCTAAAATGCTACACCTAATTGATAAAGACAGTAAAGAATTTACACCGGAAATGTTGCTTAAAAAGAATCCTCCCAAAGATTTTAAAATACTTAAAGATTACTTAGACACGAATTTCACTAAAGAGGAGCAAAATAAGCTCAAAAATAGTAAGTACTTCTACGAAATTGTATTTGAAAAACCGGGTGGCTTGGTCATGCCTATTTTAGTCGATTATGTTTTTGAAGATGGCACAAGAGAGCAGCATAACTTTCCGGCAGAAATTTGGAGATATAATGATAAAGAAGTGCAAAAGATTGTTGCATCAGAAAAGAAAATTGTAAAAATTAGTATTGACCCTAAAAAGATTACTGCTGATGTAAACCTCAATAATAACGAATGGCCTAAGAAAAAAGTGCCAAGTAAATTTGAGAAATTTAAGAACAGTAAAAAGACCTCCAAATAAACTGGTGAAAACAGAGATCTCAGTCTTAAATTCTGTTTTCTTTAGTACTATCAAATACGTTGGGTCTAGAATTTCTTTTTGCTACTTTTGCTCTGTGATTAAATTCTTGACTTTAAGTGATATTATCTCGAATAATTGGGAGCTTCTTTGGTAATTGTAACATCATGCGGATGGCTTTCTCTCATTCCGGCAGCGGTAATTTGTATAAACTGTGCATCTTTTAGGGTTCCAATATCCTTAGCCCCGCAATAACCCATTCCGGCACGTAGACCACCTATAAATTGATGCATGGTTTCAAATAACTCTCCTTTATAAGGTACACGTCCAACAATCCCTTCGGGTACTAATTTCTCGGTAACGTTCTCATCATCTTGAAAATAACGATCTTTACTTCCTTTTTTCATTGCCTCAATAGAGCCCATTCCTCTGTAGGTTTTAAACTTACGTCCTTCGTAAATAATGGTTTCGCCAGGGGATTCTTTGGTACCTGCCAACAAAGACCCCAACATAACACTATCAGCACCGGCGGCCATAGCTTTTGGGATATCTCCGGTATAACGTATTCCACCATCGGCAATAATAGGAATTCCGGTATTTTTAATGCTCGAATATACATCTATTATAGCAGAGAGTTGAGGGTATCCCACACCAGCAACCACTCTTGTCGTACAAATAGAACCGGGTCCTATTCCTACTTTTACCGCATCAGCACCAGCTTCTACAAGAAACTTAGCTGCTTTACCCGTGGCTATATTACCCACTATTACATCGGTATTGGGATAGGATTTTTTGATCGTTTTTAATACCTCCACTACACCTTGACTATGCCCATGAGCTGTATCTATAACCAACGCATCTACACCTTCGGCAACCAAAGCGGCGGCTCGGTCTAAACTATCACCTGAAACGCCTATAGCCGCTGCTACACGTAGGCGTCCAAAAGTATCTTTGTTCGCATTTGGGTACTCTCTTACTTTGATAATATCTCTAAAGGTTATAAGCCCAACGAGTTCATTATCTTTATCAACAACAGGCAATTTTTCAATTTTATTTTTTTGCAAGATTACTTCCGCCTCCTTTAATGATGTACCTTCGGGTACCGTCACTAAATTATCAGCAGTCATAATCTCGGAAATCTTTCTGTTGTTATCTTTTTCAAAACGCAAATCTCGATTGGTAACAATTCCAATTAATTTTCCTACCGAATCTATAACCGGTATACCTCCGATTTTATGATCTGCCATCAATGACTTTGCCCCAAAAACAGTAGCATCGGGAGCAATGGTAATCGGGTCTTTAATCATCCCAGATTCCGAACGTTTTACACGTTTTACTTCGGATGCTTGCACCGTAATTGGCATATTCTTGTGAAGCACGCCAATACCGCCCAAACGGGCAATTGCTATAGCCATAGCCGATTCGGTAACCGTATCCATTGCTGCTGAAATTATTGGGACATTTAAAGTAATATTTCGGCTAAAACGGGTTTTAATGCTGACTTGCTTAGGTAAAACCTTAGAATAGGAAGGGACAAGCAGTACGTCGTCGTAAGTTAATCCTTGACCTATAAACTTATCTTGTTGCGTAGACATATGGCAATTAATTAATGATTAATTGCGAGCAAATGTAAAACTTTTTTTCAAGTAACTCGTATATATACTTAGATTCTATAGAATCGATACAAAAAAATAGTCCGATTTAAAGTAACAATCTAGGGTAAGCCTGGAAAATTTTCCACTACTTTAATTTTAAAATCAGGAAAAAATTTTACGATTTGTATCCTATAATCCGGAAAATTTTCAACTACCTCCCACTCTCCAATACGATCCGGAAAGTGCTCTACGAACTTTACTTTTAAATCAGGGAAATGTTCTACTATCTGAACTTTATAATCCGGTGAAGTTTCTACAAAAATTACTTTGCCAAATATTTTTGATACATCGGGTTTATCCATTACTTACTCGTTTTATAAATTAATTATACAGCTAATCCATAAATTACTTGACTTATCTGTTGTTTATGCATCCTTACAATTCCGGGAAATAATCCCCATTGCTTAAATTGAAATTTGTCAAGTAATGCGATACTGGCCTTATTACTACTTAGCAAGACAGCCAACAGATGTTTTTTATGAATCCGTTTGCAATCTGAAAGGGCATAGGATAACAAAGCACTGCCTATCCCCTTTTTATGAAAAGAATAATCTACATAATAGCTAATTTCGGCTACTGTTTCCATTGCTTTACGCCCTTTTCTATAAGGGCTAATACTACAATAACCCACTACTTTATGAGCCATTGTAGCTACGTAGAGCGGGTAGGTATTAGCATCAAATTGGGCAAACCATTCCTGACGTTGATTTACTGTAAATTCATCAGTATCACCCGTAGCCATTTTAGACCGAATTGCTTGATTATAAATAGCAACAATACTTGGTAAATCCTCAAGTTTTGCCAAACGAATGAGAGATGTAGCCATCATAAAATAGAAGCCTATTGATTATTTCTTATCCAAACTTTTTAAATAAACAATTAGCGCTTTACGAACATCAAAGGCATCTTTATCGGGTGCTGGTTCGTGAACTTTTAGCACATTCTTATTTTCATGCGTTAAAAATGGAATATCGTATCCTGTCAATAAAAAATCGGTAATTGCCACATTATATTTCTTCGCAAGATCTAAAGGTTTACCAGCTATCACCCATTGATTTTTTTCAGCATCCCAATCGGCATCTGCACGTTGTAAATAGGCTCCTTTTCCTTTACTTTCTTTTCCAAAATCAAGTATTTTTTTAAGGAAATCACCTTTTACATCAATCGTAAAAACAGCACCTCCATAAGGCAAGGCTCTAAACAAGTCTACAGCAGTAATGTTATCGTGAATTTGGTCATCAATTCGTACCGAACCTCCATTAAAAAAGGCACAATCGGCTTTGGTAGCCACTTGCATTGCTTTGGCAATCATTTTTCCTAAATTAGTCTGTTCACTTCTAATTGTGGTTTCTCTACCATCCAAAGGTGTCTTAGCCACATAAATCACTTCGTTAGGAGAACTCACCACCTCACTAACCTTATTATTTAGAATTACCTGCCATTTATTGACAATCTTATCCACTTCCGGATCTGCTTTTATTTGGTCATCTATGGGTTTTAAAGTAGAAGTAATACTTGCTTTTTTGGTTTTTTTATCAAAATGTAACTTATGAATATAGACTGTACGTGCATTGGCATCTGCTTTAGCAATATTGGTATTTCCTACAGGTACCAACATATTAAAATGTTCGTGACCTCCAATAATCAAGGGAACATCGGGTAATAATTTAGCTAATTTTTTATCATCCTCAATAGCTAAATGGGTCATGCCAATAACTATATCTGTTTCTTTTTTTAATAAATCATGGGCTTTTTGTGCCGATTCAAACACCTCTTTATACTGCACATAATCAGGATTATTAACAGGTAAAACCACACTAAAAACACCAATTTTTAAGGTTGTGCCATCGGAATCTTTTGCTTTTATAATGTAGGATTCCGGAATAAAACTTTTAATACCGTTTTGTTCTGTATAAAAAGGACCGGTAATACTATCTATTTTATGAAAGGCATTGGCTGTTGTCCAGCTAAAATTGGATTCATTTAATCTTTTTTGGAGTTCTTTTTCTTTTAGATCAAACTCGTGATTTCCAAAGGTAACCAAGTCAAAATTCATAGCATTCATCACCTCAATCATTTGTTTGCCTTTAATTTTTTCGCCTTTATATTTTAAGGTTCCGATAAGAGAGGGATTTAAAAAATCACCGGCCATAAACATAAAAGTATTTGGATTTTCAGCCAACAATTGTTTGTGAACGGTTTCTACACGAGCCATTCCTGCTTCTTTACCTCCGGATAGTGGTGCTATCTCATACACATCATTCAATTGTAAAAGGGTTACATCTATTTGATGATCGCCATCTTTATTATCACACGAAAAGAAAAACCCGATAATCAGACTCAAAAAAACTACTTTAAATATACGCATTGGTTATAGATTAAAAATTTAAATTTCACAAATTTACACAAATGAGTTAGAAATAATCCCATAATCAATCAAAAAAACAAGAACTGATTTTTATCATATAATTCTTATAATAAGAAGTGTAAATTTGCATTTTTGCATATTATATCAACTTAATAAACTATTATTTTTATGAAAAAACACATCATTGTTTTTGAAGCCGAAGGTGGTTCTGACAAATGGATTGACGGACACCGGAAAGACACCATGCCTATTGTAAATGCTATTAAAGCCAAAGGCTGGGAAGCTGAGGTGGTCTATTTTAGAGATGAGTGGAAAGACGTTATTTATGATTATGCTTCCGAAAAAGCGGATGGTTACATCAGTCGAATCAATCCAGGAAATCTACCTAATGGTGAAAAAACATATTTTGAGACCTTAAGAAAACTCTCAAAAGCCGGATTAGTGGGTATGTCTACGCCAGATGCTATGATTAACTTTGGGGCAAAAGATGCGCTTGTTAAACTAGCTACAACAGACTTAGTTCCCGATGACACCTATGCTTACTATACAATCGAAGACTTTAAAAAAACATTTCCGATATCCATATCACACAGAGAGCGTGTGCTAAAGCAAAATAGAGGTTCTACCGGTTCCGGTATATGGCGTGTAGTTGTAGAAGATGAAAGAGCTTATAAAGCAGGTGACTCCTTACCTTTAGACACCAAATTAAAATGTACCGAAGCCGTTGACAATCATGTAGAACATACTACTTTAGGTGAATTTATGGAATTCTGTGAACAATATATCGTAGGGGATAACGGGATGCTTGTAGATATGCCATTTATGCCTCGAATTAAAGAGGGAGAAATCCGTATTTTGATGGTAGGCCCTAATCCTATCTTTGTCGTTCACAAAAAACCAGCTGAAGGTGCCGATAGTTTTTCTGCCACTTTATTTTCCGGTGCAAAATACACCTATGACAAACCTGAAAAATGGCCTGAATTAACTAAAATGCTCTTAGACTCACTACCTATCATTAGTGATAAAATTGGAGGACTGGATGTACCACTTATTTGGACAGCCGACTTTATGCTCGATTGGGATGAAAAAGGTCAAGACAAATATGTTTTAGGTGAAATTAACTGTTCTTGTGTTGGATTTACCAGCCATTTAGATCAGGGTATTCAAGAAGTTGTTGCTGATGAGGTAATCCGATTAGTGACTGACAAAAAAGCATAACAAATAGTAAAACTCTTGCAAAAGACAATTATTTGTTCAAATTCGACACTCAATAAAAATGTAACTCGTAGTAGACTTTGGGTTAGATGGCCTTACATTTTTTGAGAAGGAAGAAGATGGGCAAGTAGTTGTTTTTTTGTGTTTATATAAATTTGTTATCAAAGAGTTGAAGAGCATACACTAAACATATACTCTTTTATCCAAACACATTTAATGCTTCGTTATAGGCACTTTCAAAACGCAATGGGTTTAGGTGAGTTTCTACTTTATTTGCATTAAAAAAACTAACTAATTTTTCGGTAGGCATATTACCGGTTACGTGATCTCTTGCCATAGGACAGCCCCCAAAACCTTTAATAGCACCATCAAACCGTCTACACCCACCCTCATAAGCAGCAAGCACTTTGTTATACCATTTATCAGGAGGTGTGTGAAGATGTGCCCCAAACTCAATATCTGGAAAACGACGTACCAATATTGAAAACAAGTTATAAATAACAGTGGGATCTGCCGTACCCACAGTATCTGACAGGGAAATAATCTTAACCCCCATCTTAACTAATTTTTCTGTCCAACTCACCACCAATTCTTCATCCCAAGGATCACCATACGGATTACCAAAACCCATAGAAATATAGGTTACCACCTCTTTTCCGGTCTTTTTAGCTAAGGCTAAAATTTTTTGTAAAACAACAACAGATTCTTCAATGGTTTTCCCCGTATTTCGCATCTGAAAGTGTTCTGAAATAGCAAACGGATAGCCCAAATAACTAATTTTTTCAAAAACAGTCGTATCCTCAGCACCTCTATAATTCGCAACGATAGCCAATAATTTAGTTTGGGTTTCCGATAAATCCAATTGAGATAATACCTCAGCCGTATCACGCATTTGTGGAACTACTTTAGGTGATACAAAACTTCCAAAATCAATGGTATCAAAGCCTACAGATAAAAGGGATTGTATATATCGAACCTTTTTATCCGTAGAGATAAATTCATGGATTCCTTGCATAGCATCTCTAGGACACTCAATAATTTTTACATCTTGTAACACTGGGATCAAAAGTACAAATATGTTTTGTACCAGCTACGAAATTTTTCCAGTTGTTTTTGAGTAGATAAAAAACCCTTAATTTTTTAAAAACTTAGGAATTCGGCCACTTTTATTGGCCTCAGAACGCAGTGTTCTACCTACGATTTTTTCTGTCATTCTACCAATTTCTAGTACTTTATCAACATTCAAACCGGTATCTATACCCATTTCATCCATCATAACTACCATATCTTCCATAGCTACCAACCCAACAATATTAGGGTCATTATAATAGTAATCGCCGGTACCAGATACCGGAACACCGTCTACAAAATTTGCCGGTTGTCCCCCAATACCACCCATTGTTGCCTCGAAGTTTGTAACACCGGCTTGCAAAGCTGCTAATACATTAGCAATTCCCCAACCCCTTGTCGTATGAAAATGAGCAATTTGTTTGTGCGGATCCTTTACTGATTGCAACATTTTCGAATAATAATCAAAAACACGATCGGGAGAAGCCGAACCATCGTGGTCTGCGTGTTCCACATCATCAGCACCAATATCAAACCAACGATTTGTAAAGGCAATGGCATCTTTCATCTCCGTAGGTCCCTCAATAGGACAACCCCAAATAGTACTAACCGTACCATTTACTTTGATGCCTACATCTTTGGCTTTTTTTATCCATTCTTCGCTCATAGCCCAATACTCTTTTAAGCTTAAACCTGAATTTTTATACTGATGTGATTCACTGGTCGATACCATCAATAAAATTCTATCAGGACCATAGCCTTCTTTTTTAGCCTCAATAGCTCTTTGAATAGCACGTTCTCTAATCGTTACAGCCGTAAGCACCACATCATCTAGACTTTCTTTTACTCTTTTACTAGAGCGAATTTTTTTAAAAACCTCATCAGCATCCCGAAACTGTGGCATTCCTTTAGGATTACCAAAATTAGTTACCTCAATGTGTTTATAACCTGCTAATACTAACTGTTCTAACATCCATACCTTAGCATCTGTAGGAATAAAACGCTCTTCATGTTGAAAACCATCTCGTACCGTTATATCACCTATTACTACTTTTTTAGGATACTGCATATCTATAAAATTTTGAGTAACAAATATAATTAATTTAACTTTATAAAGCTATTGCAAATCCGAGTTCCATTTTTAAAAAAACAATACATTTGTACTCTATGATTGATTTTTCATTGCTGACAAGTATCGCATTAATTCATCTTTTAGCTGTAATAAGTCCGGGACCTGATTTTTTTATGGCTTTAAAGAATTCTATTACCTATTCCAGAAGAACGGGTGTCTTTACTGCTATTGGGTTTGGCTTAGGTATTGCCGTACATATTTTTTATAGCTTGGCAGGATTGGCTCTTCTTATCTCTAAATCGATATTGATTTTTTCTATCATTAAATATTTAGGGGTTGCTTACTTGTTGTATATTGGTATTAAATCTTTTTATAGCACATCGCATGATATTAGTTATAAAAAAGGAGATAAAAAACAAGATATATCCGCTTTAAAAGCCATTAGTATGGGGTTTTTAACCAACGTCTTAAACCCTAAAGCCAGTCTTTTTTTTCTGAGTCTTTTTACTTTGGTTATCTCCCCTAGCACGAATACACAAACCCTATTTTTTATTAGTTTTATTCTCATTTTTGACACGATACTTTGGTTTAGTTTAGTCGCCTTGTTTATTACCCAAAAACGAGTTCAAAAAGCCTATAACAAATATCAAAAATCCTTTGGAAAACTCTTTGGCAGTATCTTAATTATCATTGGATTAAAAATAGCCTTAAGTGAATAAGCCTATTTTCAGGTTTTTTGCTTCTTCTTTTTGGCTGCTGGAAATAACACGTTGTTTAGTATTAGTCGATAGCCGGGGGAATTAGGGTGCAATTCTAATTCTGTTTTAGGATCACCCACTCTATGGCTGTAATCTTCAGGATCATGACCTCCATAAAAGGTCCACATACCTTTACCTTTAACACCGTGAATATAACGGGCTTCACCATTTATCTTACCTTCACCCATCACTAGCACATTAGGTTTTAATGTATTGGGATCAAAGGCTGTAGTTTGCCCCATAAATCCTTTAACCAAAGCCGTATGGTTTTGGCATAACATAGTAGGAACCGGATCCCACTTCGCCGAAAAATTCATCAGTGTAAAATAATCGGAAGTTCTGGCAACTTTTCTTTTACTGGTCATATCAATAGAAGAGAATTCATATACTAAAGGGCTCCGCTCTAATTTAAAATTTTGGAACGCAAAGGTTTTAGAAAAATCAATTTTGTCTTGATAATCTAAATCACTGGGATCTCCATCGAACATGGGTTCACAAATATCGACTCCGTCTGCAGACAAGGCTATATCAAAACTATCGGTTGCCGAACACATGGCAAACATAAATCCGCCACCAATAACAAAATCTCTAATTTTCTTTGCAACGGCCAACTTTTCTTGTGACACTTTACTATAACCTAATTTTTTAGCCAAGGCTTCGGCTTCCTTTTTTTCATTAATATACCAAGGATAAGTTCGATAGGCCGCATAAAACTTGCCGTACTGTCCCGTAAAATCTTCGTGATGCAAATGAAGCCATTCGTATAGGACTAACTTATCTTGGAGAATTTCTTCATCATAAATCACATCAAAAGGGATTTCGGCATATTTAAGCACCATAGTTACGGCATCGTCCCAAGGCATTTTATCTTTAGGGGAATAGACTGCAATTTTAGGCGCTTTTTCTAACAAAACCGCTTCCATATTTTGAGAAGGACTTGCTATAAGGGTAAGAATTTCTTCAGCTTTAGTAGTTGAAATAACTTCAAAAGTCACCCCTCTTATGGTACATTCATTTCGGGTTTCTTGATCATCTTCTAATAGGAACGCCCCTCCTTTATAGTTTAACAGCCACTGTACTTTATGCAAACGTTTTAATGACCAATATGTTATTCCATAGGCTTTTAAATGCTCTTTTTGGGTAACGGCATCCATGGGAATCAAAATAAAACCGGCATAGCTTTGAAACACTAGAAAAAATAGTACTAGAAACGAAATCTGTTTTTTCATTACGCGAATGTAAGATTTGTTTATGAATTTAACCGAATTAACATGTTAAAAAGGTAAATCATTGGGGCCAAAAGCATCATTAGGATCAATATTTCTGGCACTATCCGGAATAACATTCTCATCATTCATCTGAGAAGGGAATGACGTTGTAAAACCTTCTTCTAAATCTGAAAACTGTGCTAAATGTCCGGTAAATTTAAGTTTAATATTATCCAATCCACCATTACGATGCTTGGCAAAAATAAATTCGGCCTGATTTACACAATTAGATCTCTCCTCATCATCCCATTCTGTAAGTCCATAATACTCAGGCCTATATATAAATGTTACAATATCGGCATCTTGTTCAATAGCTCCTGATTCTCTTAAATCCGATAGCAAAGGTCGTTTTACACCTCCTCTTGTTTCTACCGCTCTTGATAATTGTGATAATGTAATAACGGGAACACTCAATTCTTTTGCCAGGGCTTTTAAATTTCTAGAAATAGTAGAAATTTCTTGTTCCCTATTACCTCCACCTTGGGCATTTCCTGCAGTCATTAATTGTAAATAATCAATGATTATCACTTTTACCCCGTGTTGCGATACCAATCTACGGGCCTTTGCTCTTAAATCAAAAATGGATAAAGAAGGGGTATCATCAATAAAGATTGGAGCTTTGGTTAAATTTTTTACTTTTACATTTAATTGTTCCCATT
Source organism: Flavobacteriaceae bacterium (assembly GCA_024763245.1). Taxonomy (GTDB): domain Bacteria; phylum Bacteroidota; class Bacteroidia; order Flavobacteriales; family Flavobacteriaceae; genus DQTL01. The sequence continues at coordinate 20,721 of JANTFW010000009.1, forward strand.
CGTGAGGTAAAAGATTTCCTTTTCTCAATTTTTCAGAAGTCAAACCTGTTTCGCTGGAAATCATCCTGGTTATAAGTTGAACCGAAGACATTTCTAAGGAAAAAATAGCCACAGGAATTTCAAATTGAATCGCCATGTTCTTAGCCATAGACATTACAAAGGCTGTTTTACCCATACCGGGACGAGCTGCAATAATGACCAAATCGGAGGCTTGCCACCCTGAAGTTAAAGCATCAATTTTAGTAAAACCAGTGGGAACCCCACTCATCCCTTCTTTTTTAGAAATCTCTTCAATCTTTTTAATAGCCTGAGATACCAAAGTTTGTGCATCTTCGGAACTCTTTTTTAAGTTCCCTTGTGAAATATCAAACAATTTTGCTTCTGCGCCATCTAACAAATCAAACACATCGGCTGTTTCGTCGTAGGAATCTTCAATAATTTCACTGGAAATACTTATCAAGCTTCGTTTAATATACTTTTCAAGAATTATTCTGGCGTGATATTCAACGTGAGCCGAAGAGGCTACCTTTTGGGTAAGATTAATCAAATAATAATCCCCTCCAATCGTATCTAGGGTACCATCTTTACGCATTTGTTCGGAAACGGTCAACAAATCTGTAGGTTGAGAGGCTTGAAACAAATGAAACAAGGCATTGTATATTAATTTGTGTTGTTCCTTATAAAAAACATCCGGATGCAAAATATCAATAACCGTATCTATAGCTTCCTTATCAATCATCATTGCACCTAATACAGCCTCCTCAAGATCACTTGCTTGCGGTGGTATTTTTCCTTTTTCAAGAGAAACAATAGTTCCTTTTTTCTTAAACGTTTGCTTTTTTAATTGACTATTTTCCATAATACAAAAGTAACATTTCACTTGGATTCTTTCGATATTTCCAAAAGATTAATTGTACACAGCTTGTTTATAAGAATGTAAAATTGTTAATAAGTTTTTTTGTGTTTAAAAACCGATAAGCATCCTATAAAAATTTGTAATTTGCGACCTTAAATAAACCAATGTGAGGAATTATATCACCAATAAAATTCTCAGTTTTTTCTTATTAGTTCAAATACTATTAATCAATATCGTTGCCTGGTATCCTGAGTGGGTAGAAAAGTACTATTCTAATGGATTTTACCCTTTTGTATCGCGTTTTTTGAGAAGAGTATTTGGCTGGATTCCCCTATCTATAGGTGATCTTCTTTATGCGCTTCTTTTCTTTATTTGTGTTCGATGGATTTGGTTATTAATTAAAACCCATTTTGCCCCATTTCGAGAACATATCTATACGTTTCTAGGCTTTATTTCTGTTATTTTCTTTGTTTTTAATCTTTTTTGGGGATTTAATTATTATAGAATTCCTTTATATGAAAGATTACAAATAGCTTCTATTTCCTATACACCTGAGCAGTTGATTAATACGACAAATAAACATATTGACAGACTTAATAGATTACAGCTAGCCCTAGTTGGGAATGATAGTATTCCGGTCAAGGTAAACTACAAGAGAAGAAACATTTACAAACGTGCTGCTAAAGAATACCAGCATTTTTATTTTGATAGTCTTGACTTTCATTTTAATGGTAAATCAATTAAGAGTTCTTTGATAAGTACCCCCTTGAGTTATATGGGCTTTTCCGGTTATTTAAATCCTTTTACCGGTGAGTCCCAAGTAAATAAACGCATTCCAAAAGCTGATTTTCCTGTGACAACTTGTCACGAAATGGCCCATCAGCTGGGATATGCCTCAGAGGATGAAGCCAACTATATAGCCTATCTGGCTTGCCGTAAAAATGAAGATTTGTATTTTCAGTTTTCAGGTGAATTATTAGCCGTTAGACACTTATTATTTAGCGTATCACAATACGATAGCGATTTATATAAGAATCTATTAAAAAAACTAAACACTGGTGCTCTAAAAAATCTACAAATAACTCATGATTTTTGGGACAGTTATAAAAATCCTTTTGAGCCGTATTTCAAAAAATTTTATGACCTATTTCTTAAAGCCAATAAACAGGATAAAGGGATTCAAAGCTATAATGCCATGGTAGGTTACTTGATTAATAACCCTAAAGACTAGCTACCGGTGATGATAGGGCTCATTTTTTAGTATAGTAAAACCTCTATAAAGCTGCTCTACAAAAAACAATCGAACCATTTGATGCGAAAATGTCATTTTAGATAGACTTATTTTTTGATTAGCACGTTGGTATAAAGCCTCTGAAAATCCATAAGGACCACCAATAATAAAAAGTAACTGCTTGGTACCTGCCAACATTTTTTTAGCTAAAAATTTAGAAAAACCTACAGAAGTATATTCGGTACCTCGTTCATCGAGCAAGACTACCCAATCGGAACTTATAATTTCTTTCAAGAGCAGTTGTCCTTCTTGTTCTTTTTGTTGTGTAAAACTTAATTGTTTTCTATTCTTAATATCCGGTACTACAAAGAGCTCCAAAGAAACGTAATGTTGTAATCGGTCTGTATATTTTTTGATTAAGGCCGTTAGTGAGGCATCATCTGTTTTACCAATAAGGAGTACTTTTATTTTCATCAAAAACTAGTAAAAAAACGCCTTTCAATCTTTTATTGAAAGGCGTTTGCTATACATTCTTATAGTTTATTTAGGGATTAACATAAATCCAACCTTTCAGTGGTTCATGTACTCCATCATTTAAATCAAGTACATAAAAATAAGTAGTAGATGTAGGATCTGTACTAATTACACCATCTACACTACCATCCCAAAAACCGGTAGATCTATCCCCTTTAAACACCTCGTTACCCCAGCGATTATAAACGGTAAAGGTATAATCATAGAATACATTTTCAAGTCTATCAATCGAGAATATATCATTTAATCCATCACCATTAGGTGAAAAAGCATTGGGTACTTCCGGAAGACAATTCTCTACGAACAGATTAAACTGGGTAGTACTATAACAACCGGTAATTGTATTTTCAATACGCGCATATATGGTTCCTTCCAAAGAGGAGTAAGCTTCTAAATCTACATTAGAAATAGCTCCATAGCCCTGTTGTGCATCGGACTCAGAAACGTAATAGGATACGACAACATCGGTTTGTCCATTGCTAATATCATCGGTTTGAGATTCTAGGTTAAAAATACCAATGCCATCTCCTTCATTACAAACTCGTAAACCACCAGGTTCATAAGCAATAGGAGAGTTATTGACAATCAAATCAAAAGAAGTGGTGTTGTAACATCCTATATCATTGGTAAGACGGGCATAAATGGTCTGAGGATTAGTCGTATTAGTATAAGGACTTGAAACCGGATTTGAACCTGCAATAGCATCTTCCTCTGTTTCGTAATAGGTGATTACAACTCCTGCTTGTCCACCAGAAATGGTATCTGATTGTAAATTTAAATCAAAAATTCCAGTGTCACCACCCGGTTCGGTACTACAAGCCTCCATATTTTCAGCATCATAGATAGGATAGTCATTTTCATCTAACAAGATTAATTGGAAATTTGTCAACGCATAACAGGTAGAAGTATCATCGGACACTCGTACCCAAATGGTCGTATCTTCAGTTACTTGATAACTCATACCACCCGTTATTGGATTGGTCTGGTTATCAGCATCTTCTTCAGTTAAATAATAACTAATCGAAACATCCGTTTGTCCATTAATTACGGTATCTTCAACCACCGTTAAATCAAAAGTTCCCACTCCGTTAGGGGCACATATTTCGAGGTCTTCGGGTTGTGTAGCCTCAACAGTTGCTTGTCCGTTTACCGATATGGTTACATCATCAGTCATGTCATAGTCTGTACCATTAAGTGTATACGATAATTGGGCGGTATAAACGGTTGTATCTGTAGGACATACCCAAGTGCTTAATTCATTTGAAATCAAGTTATTATCCTGATCATACCAAGCAAATTCATAATCAATTGTAAAATCATCATCCGGGACAAAACGCCATTGCTCATTAGTAGCTGACCAAGGTCCGGTATTGCGTCCCGGTGCCGTATAGGCTATCGTTCCTGATTCGTTTTGAATACCCAATAATGCATTTCCATCATTCCATCCTGTACAAGTGGGTTTATCATCTATATAAACATCAATAATATTACTGGTTTCATATAAAATAATGTGTTGTGTCGTTTTTAAACTATTACAGCTAAAGTGACAAACCTGATCAAAATTAACTACAAATGCTCTAAAAGGAGCAGTACCCGTTACGTAGTACTCTATACTACCACACACACTTGGATCAATATCGTGATATGCTCCAAAGATAGCATTGGTTATAAGGTTTGGATCTGGAGCCGTTTCATCAAAAGACCAAGAACAATACCCTCCTGCATCTGCTAAATCAAAAGTTAAAACCCCATTTGATCCAATGAGCAATTGATTATAAGTATTACCAAAGAAACTGAAATCGAACGTAATATCAATTACTTCTGACCATCTATCATCAATATTGACACTTACAGGGTTTCCCTGTTGTACCTCAAGCGGACAGTTTACAGGTCCAACAATATACGATGTCGTGTCATCACCACCACCCAACAAATCAAAATTAACTGCTGCTGTAATTTCTGTACAGGCACCACCCGCACACCCTACCTCGTCATCAGGTCCTGCATCTAAAAAAGCACAATCGGTATTTGTCTGGGCAGACAAAGAAAACAATGAGGTAAAAAATACTAAAAAAAGTAATGATTTTTTCATAAAAAATGATGTATTTGTTTCAATAATTGACTGTTTATAAGTCACAAATTTAAAAAATTTATTTTATATAAATTTGTGCCATCATTATTATTTCAGATGTCAAAAAATATAGAAGCTAAATTATTACAAATTCCGGTATTGAGCTTACTGGTTAGATTTACTAAAAGAATTAAGATTCCGGGTTTAAGAGGTATGTCATTATACGATCTATTAGAGCTCTATGTTATTGGTATTGTCAAGGGAGCTCTTACTTCTAGAGCCGGTGGTATTGCTTTTAGTTTTTTAATGGCCATATTTCCTTTCCTCATTTTTATTCTTACACTAATTCAATATATCCCTATTGATGGGTTTCAAGAAGATTTTTTCTATTTAACTGAGCAATGGTTACCACCAACAACCTCTAATGCCGTAAATACACAAGTAATCAATTATATTACAAATCACAATTACGGTGGATTAATGTCTATGTACTTTTTATTATCTATTTTTTTAATGACTAATGGTATTAATGCTATTTTTGGTGGATTTGAATATTCCTACCATATTAAAGTAGGTCGAAGTGTTATCAGACAATATCTTATTGCCTTAGGAGTATCTCTTGTACTGGCCTTTTATCTACTACTAACTGTATTAGTTGCTTTTTACTTTGAAGTTGGTATTGAAAAACTGAATAATAGTGGATTAGTTCACGATGATGTTTTTTGGATTGTACTCGGACAAAAGATCTTTTTTGTGGCCATGGTCTTTATTTCGGTATCCACTCTATTTTATTTTGGCACAAAAGAAGGAAAACATTATTCCTTTTTTTCACCCGGATCTATAATGACTACTTTGCTAATATTAGTACTCATTTACCTGTTTGGCATATATGTTGTAAGGTTTTCAAAGTACAATGAATTATACGGTAGTATTGGTACACTATTAATATTTATGTTGTTTATTTGGTTAAATTCCATAATTTTACTGCTTGGATTTGAATTAAATGCCAGTATTTATCAAATTAAAAAACGAATCGATTAATCTAGAAAAAAATGAAACGACACTTTTTAACATTATTACTTTTTGTATTCACCGCTATTAATTATGCACAAAATAGCACAACAATTACTAAAACCTCTACAACAGCAACTAGTGCTGACAAGAAAGAATTGCATTGGGAAAGCGATTTTGAGGCTGCAAAACAACTTGCAAAAAAAGAAAACAAACCCTTATTAGTCTTTTTCACTGGATCGGATTGGTGTGGCCCCTGTAAATTACTACATGCTGATTTTTTTGAGTCTCAAAAATTCATCGAATTAGCCAATAAAGAACTCATCCTTTATAAGGCTAATTTCCCAAGACGCACCGATTTGGTTACGCCCGAACAAAAAAAGGTAAATTACAAAATTAAAAGCAAGTATGCCGTTAGGGGTTACCCCACCGTATTAATGCTTAACTCCAATGGTGAGGAAATCAATAGGCGTACCGGTTTTTCCTACGATCATGACACACAATATCATTATGCCTTAGTACAAGAAGCTATTGATGAAAATAAATAATCCTTACATTTTCAATGAAAATAATTGCTGTAATTCCTGCTCGATACCAAGCCTCCAGGTTTCCCGGAAAATTACTGAAAAGCTTAGGGAATAAAAGTGTTATTCTAACTACTTATGAAGCAGCAAAAGCCACTCACTTATTTGATAAAGTCTTTGTGGTTACTGATAGTGATTTGATTTTCAATGAAATTAAGAATCACAATGGTAATGTCATTATGAGTCAAAAAGAGCATTTGACCGGAAGTGACCGTATTGCGGAAGCTGTTCAACATATTGATGCCGATATTGTGGTAAATATACAAGGTGACGAACCTTTTGTAAATAAGGCCATTTTAGAACTCTTAATTACTACATTTCTAAACGATATATCCTCACAAATAGATGTGGCATCTTTAGCATTTCCTATTTATGACAAAGACGAAATAGAAAATCCTAACAATGTAAAGGTCGTTTTAGACCATAATAATTTTGCCTTATACTTTTCAAGAGCTCCTATTCCCTTTGCCAGAGATAATTCTAAAGCAAAGTACTATCAACATATAGGAGTATATGCCTTTAGAAAAGAAGCGCTACTCCGGTTTTCCAATTTACCGATTGGAATGTTAGAAGCTACTGAAAAACTGGAAAACCTACGATTTATCACGAATGGAATGAAGGTTAAAATACTAATTACAACGCATAAAAGTATTGGTATTGATACACCGGAAGACCTTGAAAAAGCTATCGAACTACATAAACAAATCAATGATGAACGCTGATATCTTATTTAGTATTCTTATTGGAATTGGTTTAGCCGCTTCCGTAGGATTTAGAGTTTTTGTACCGCTATTTGTACTGAGTATTGCCACACACTACCAAGTAATTCCTTTAAATGAAAATTGGGAATGGGTGGGTAGCAGTACGGCCATAATTATCCTTGGAATCGCAACAATAGTAGAAATTGTTGCGTATCTAGTTCCTTGGCTTGATAATTTGTTAGATAGCATCGCCATTCCACTAGCAGCAGTTGCTGGAACAGCCGTAATGGTAGCCACCGTTTCGGACTTAAGTCCTGCTATAACCTGGGCATTAGCCATTATTGCCGGAGGAGGAACAGCCACAGCCATACAAACCAGTACCAGCACAGCTAGATTAACCTCTAGTGCCACTACCGCCGGTCTTGCTAATCCTATTGTTTCTACTGTTGAAACAGGAACCTCTATCTTGGTATCCATATTAGCTATACTCTACCCTATTATTGCGGTAATAATTACCATTTTGATTCTTTGGATCCTCTTTAGAGTTTTCAAAGGCTTCCTCAAGAAGAAAACAGTATAAATTCAACGAAATATCATCTTTTTATCTATTCTATATATTCGAGGATATTGTATATTTGCCACCTATATTTAATTAGCTATCATAATGAAACCAAGTATTCCTAAAGGTACACGTGATTTTTCTGCCATAGAAATCGCCAAGAGAAATTATATTTTTAATACCATAAAAAGTACTTTTGAAAAATTTGGTTTTGAACCTATTGAAACCCCTTCCTTTGAAAAATCAGAAACTTTAATGGGTAAGTATGGTGAAGAAGGCGATCGACTTATTTTTAAAATACTAAACTCCGGAGATTTTTTAGCTAAAGTAGATTCAGAATTATTAGCCACCAGACAAAGCAAAAAAGTAACGGCTCGAATTACAGAAAAAGCCTTACGCTACGACTTAACCGTACCTTTTGCCCGCTATGTTGTACAACATTTAAATGAGATTGCCCTACCTTTTAAAAGATATCAGATGCAGCCCGTTTGGCGTGCAGACAGACCCCAAAAAGGTCGATTTAGAGAGTTTTATCAATGTGATGCCGATGTGGTGGGAAGTCAATCATTATGGCAAGAAATTGAATTTATTCAACTATACGATAGTGTGTTCACGTCTTTAGGGCTTAAGAATGTTACCATTAAAATCAATAATCGTAAAATATTAGCCGGTATTGCTGAAATTATTGATGCCCAAGATAAACTTATCGATTTTACGATTGCTCTAGATAAATTAGATAAGATTGGAAAAGAAGGGGTGGTACAAGAATTAAGAAACAAAGGGATTACCGAACAAGCGATTCTGAAGCTAGAACCCTTGTTCTCCTTTTCGGGAAGTAACACAGAAAAGATTGCTCAATTGGAAATGCTCTTACAAAACTCTCAAACGGGACTAAAAGGCATCGAAGAGATGAAATTTATAATTACTAATCTTGATACTATTAAACTTGATACTGCAGTTTTAGAGCCTGATGTTACTTTAGCAAGAGGCTTGAATTATTATACCGGAACCATACTAGAAGTAGTGTCAAATGATGTCAATATCGGGTCTATTGGTGGGGGTGGCCGTTATGATGATTTAACCGGAATCTTTGGCCTAAAGAACTTAAGCGGTATGGGTATTTCCTTTGGTTTAGATAGAATTTATATTGTTTTAGAAAAATTAAATCTCTTTACTAAAATTAACATTCCTACGCCCACGATCCTCTTTATTAACTTTGGAGATACCGAAGCACTGTACGCTGTAAAAGCCATCAAAAAATTAAGAAAATCAGGAATTGCTTCAGAATTATATCCTGATTCCAGTAAAATGAAAAAGCAAATGAGCTATGCCAATAAGCGTGCTATTCCTTTTGTAGTTCTTGCCGGATCGAGTGAAATTGATAAGCAACAGTATACCCTTAAGAATATGAAAAACGGGGATCAAAAATTGCTTGACCTAGAGACTATGATAAATATACTTACAGCAGAAAAAAAAGCAGATCTATAAGCCGGGTTCTGTATTCACCTAGGTGAATTCTTATCATTTATCTAGTCAAATCATTACTAATTTGATCCAGCTGCCTACCCCTTGAAATCGGCCGAGTAAGCCTCAAACTTCAATATACGTGACATTTCACTACGTAGAGTTTACCTGATTTCACTACAGCATTACCTGTACATACTTTCTGTTGCACTTTTCCTACTCTGATCTTATCAAAGCGACGGCTATTAACCGCTACGTTACTCTATAGTGCCCGGACTTTCCTCTTTATCAAATAAAGCGATAAGACGATCTGCTCATTGCAAAAATAGTTTATTTTCTAAAAATGTAATCTATGAAGATAAAAAAACCCACTCAATTAAAAACTGAGTGGGAAAAATTGCTATGAAAAAGAAAAAGTGTTGCTAGATTGCTCTAACAACAGTGCAAATATACAACATATTTATAACAATAATAACGAAATAGGATAAAAAAGTTACCAAAAGAGTAAAGAATAGTTTTTAAAAAAAACCCACTCAATTAAAAACTGAGTGGGAAAAATTGCTATGAAAAAGAAAAAGTTGTTACTAGATTGCTCTAATAACAATACAAATATATAACAGATATTAATAACTACAAAATTTTTAATAAAAAAAATACAGCTTCAAGAAAAATATAATTATGTGTTTTTTAATGTATTATGAAACAATCAATATAATAAAATGTTAAAATTAACTAAACATCTCTCTAATTCTATCAAAAAATGACCCATCTTTAGAGGTGGGATTGGGTACAAAATTATCATCCTCAAGGGTGTTTTCAAAGAATTTTCGTTGTTCCTTTGACAGATGTTTAGGAGTCCATACATTAATGTGTATCAACATATCACCTGAACCATATCCATCTAAACTAGGAATCCCTTTTCCACGTAACCGGAATATTTTTCCTGATTGTGTACCACTATCAATCTTTATTTTTACCTTACCGTTTACCGTTTCTATCTCTTTATCCGTTCCTAATGCCGCTTCCGGGAAACTAATAAAAAGTTGGTAATGAATATTATTTCCTTCTCTTTTTAAAGTGTCGTGTTCTATTTCTTGAATTACCACCAATAAATCACCGGCTACTGAATTAATACCAGGTGCATCATTTCCCTTACCGGAAACTTTTAGTTGTACACCATCCACAACACCAGCTGGAATTACAATATCAACCATCTCCTCTTCTACTTTCAAGCCCTGGCTATCTGCGCCCTGAGGTCTTTTGTCGATAGATTGACCAGCACCACCACAAGAGGGACAAGTACTAGCAGTCTGCATACGTCCTAAAATAGTATTTTTAATCTGAACTACTTGTCCGGTTCCATTACAGGTAGCACATGTTTTATAAGTTACACCTGGGGCTTGAACCTTTCGTCTAACCTTCACTTTTTTGGTAACCCCTTCTGCAATCTCCTTTAAGGTTAATTTTAATCGAATTCGTAAGTTACTACCTTTTACACGAGCCTGACGTTGTCGTCCCCCTCCAAAACCGGAGAAACTACCACCAAAATGTCCGCCAAAAATATCACCAAAATGACTAAAAATGTCATCCATGTTCATATGACCACCATTAAAACCGCCACCATTTTCAAAAGCAGCATGTCCGTATTGATCATAACGTGCCCGTTTATCCGGATCTCCTAAGACTTCATATGCTTCTGCAGCTTGTTTGAACTTTTCCTCAGCTTTTTTATCACCAGGGTTCTTATCCGGATGATGTTGAATGGCCTTTTTACGATAGGCTTTTTTAATATCAGCTTGAGATGCTGATTTTGTAATCTCTAAAATTTCGTAATAGTCTACTTTCATAATCTTGCTTAATTACCAACCACAACTTTTGGGAATCTAATAATGGTATCACCTAAGGTGTATCCCTGTTCGGTTACATCAATAATCTTCCCTTTCAGTTTTTTAGAAGGAGCTGGAATCTGCGTTATCGCTTGATGTCTATCAGCATCAAAGGCATCACCCGATTTTACTTTCATCTTGGTTAAACCCTTTTGTTCTAGGGTTTTTTTAAATTTATCAGCGATTAGTTTTACACCTTTAAAATGATCATCATCATCCGATTTTTTTATTTCAGCAAGTGCTCGGTCAAAATCATCAAGTACCGGTAATAAGGCTGACATTAATTCACGGTTGGCAGTTTTAAACAACTCTAAACGTTCTTTTGCCGTTCGCTTTTTATAATTTTCAAATTCAGCAAATAAACGCAAAAACCTGTCTTTTTCCTCAGCCAACAGCTGTTCTGTAGTAGGCTCATCTTCTTTAACCTCTTGTTTGTCAACAACTTTAGAAGAGTCTTCTTCTTGTTTATTTAGCTTTTCTTCTGCTTTTTTATCTTTATTATCACTCATAATTCTTGTTCTTTTTGTTAAATAACATCTAGTGGTATGCAAAAGTATTGCCATTACAAACCGTGTGTCAAAATGGCATTAAGACCTCTATATTCAATTCCAAAAACTGTTACTGTTTTTTGGGATGAACCAATTGCATTTCATCAATAAGATGTTTAGCTCCCGCATATTTGTCGATAATAAATAGAATGTATCGGGCATCTACCATTATATTTCTACAAATGGTCGCATCGTAATTATAGTCGCTCATCGTTCCTTCCCAAACTCTATCAAAATTAAGCCCTATAAGATACCCATTGGCATCGAGTACCGGACTTCCCGAGTTGCCTCCTGTTGTATGGTTTGTACCAATAAAATTAACAGGCATTTTACTATGCTCTCCATAGCTTCCAAAATCTTTTGACGCATATAAATCTTGTAATTTTTTGCTTACATCAAATTCATAATCTCCAGGAATATATTTTTCTATAACACCATCTAAATAAGAAACCGGTAAATATTCTACACCGTCTTTGGGTTCATATCCTTTGACTTGACCATAGGTAACACGTAACGTACTATTAGCATCCGGGAAATACTTGCTGTCCGGAAAAACCGTAATCAAACCTTTGATATATTTCTTTTGTAATACCTCTAACTGATCTTTAATTTTATAATAATTAGGATTGATTTCATTAAAAAATTGTTCTGAAAACTTTTTACCAATTACATAGGCGGGATCCGCATGGAGTTTATCCAGTATTACGGATGCCTCATCACCTGAAAAAATAGATTGGATGCCAGGATAAGAAACCAATTTGGAATTCGTGTAAATATACTGTGCTTTATCGCGCATCGCTTGGGCTAAATCCGGATATTTTGCTGTGGGATCAGGATATTTTTCGTAATAAATACGCATCAATTTGGCAAAAATATCACGGTCAACTTGTGCGTTATAATTTTTATAAAAACCCTCTAAACCGGCAATAAAATCATCTTTTGCAACAATAAATGTTTCGGCTCCTTTTTGGTCGTAAACTTGTTCTAATCGGTATAACTGAAAGCTTAAGTTCATCAACTCTATATTTCGGTATATAACCTCAATCCAATAATCTCTTGCTTGAGCAACCTCTCCATATTCGCTGTACAATTTATCAAAATCATCAAAAATACCTTGGTATACTGTTAATCCTTTTTCTTCTACAATTCTTTTAAAGTCGGCTTCTAGCTGTTTTTTTGTAGCTACCGCATTTGAGGCAACTAAACCTTGGCTTTCGCCAATCCATTTTTTCCAATAGTTCGCTATTCCGGCAAATTTCGAGGCATATTGAATTTTAATCTGCGGGTCTTGACGCATATATTTATCCATAACTGCCAATGAAGCTTCTCTAATCGCAATTTTATCCGGATTCAATTTTTTAATAATTTGTTCTATGGCTACCGATGGTAAATATTCTTGTGTTCTTCCCGGAAATCCAAAAACCAAAGTAAAATCACCTGTTTCCACACCATCTAAAGAAATGGGCAAAAAGTGTTTGGGGGTATAAGGAACATTGGATTCGCTGTACGTTGCCGGATGATTATCTTTATCTGCATAGATTCTAAACATAGAAAAATCGCCCGAATGTCTAGGCCACATCCAGTTATCGGTATCGGCCCCAAATTTTCCGATGGAGGATGGTGGTGCTCCTACTAAGCGAATATCTTTATACTCTTCGCTAATAATTAAATAAAATTCATTGCCATTACTAAAACTCTTTACTTCAGCATCTTGCCACTTTTCTTTAATAACAGCATCAAGAATTGCTTTTTTGTTGGTTTGCATCATTTTATCGAAAGCAGCTCCTTCTAAATTTTCTGTTCCGGCAAACATTTGATCAGTCACATTATCCATACTAATAATAAAAGTAACCACCATACCTTCGTTAGGTAATTCTGATTTCATGTCTTTTGCCCAAAAACCATCGGACAAGTAATCGTTTTCTACACTGGAATGTGATTGAATAGCACCAAAACCACAATGGTGATTTGTCAACAAAAGTCCTTTATCAGAAATAACTTCTGCGGTACAACCACCGTTAAATTGTACAATAGCATCCTTTATACTGGGTTGTGTCGTATCATAAATATCCGAAGCAGATAATTTACTACCTAGATACTGCATTTCTACCTCATTCATCCCTTCTAATTGCGAAGGAATCCACATACCTCCTTGCATTTTGGTGATATCTTTTATCGGTGGAGTGTGCGTTTGTGTACTGACTTTAGCCGTTTTACAAGAAGCGAGAAACGCAAGAGTAAAAATTAGTATATATTTTAAGAACTTCATAAGAATTAATTTGAACTATTATTGCCGACGAAAATACTATAAAATATTGAATTCAATCCGGCTTTCTTATTAGATTTACTATTTTAGCCATTCAATTTACAGAATAGCTGTTTATTTTTATTATTAGGAACTTTAAAACCTACTTAAACTAGTACTACAACTATGGAACATAGAATACCATTTATTACCAATGATACTATTGTATTTGGACTTTTAATGCTAACGCTTGGGATTATTTTTTACACTGCCTCTTTAAAAGAAGGCTTTTGGCCCAAATTTTATAAAATTGTACCGGCCTTATTTATGGCCTATATGCTACCGGCTACACTAACTACCTTAGGATTAATATCTCCTGAGTGGACCAGTGATGCCAGTGGTGTTATCGTAACTCATAAATCAAAACTGTATTTTATGGCTAGCCGTTATCTGTTGCCGGCAGCACTGGTATTAATGACGCTAAGTATTGATTTAAAAGCCGTATTTAACTTAGGTCCCAAGGCCTTAATTATGTTTTTTACAGGAACACTAGGTATTATAATTGGTGGCCCCATTGCCGTATTACTAGTAGGTTGGGTATCGCCTGAAACTGTTGGAGGAGTTGGTCCCGATGCGGTATGGAGAGGTTTATCAACACTTGCCGGAAGTTGGATTGGTGGAGGAGCTAATCAAACTGCAATGTTAGAGATTTACGGATATAATCAAAAGCTTTATGGCGGTATGGTCTTTGTCGATATTGTTGTTGCCAATCTATGGATGGCATTGCTGTTAATTGGTATCGGCCGATCTAAAAAAATTGATAACTGGTTAGGATCCGATACCAGCGCTATAGAGCAACTAAAAGAAAAAGTTACCCATTTTTCTAAAAAAGTAGCCCGTAATCCTTCGCTTACCGATCTGATGATTTTAGCTGCTATAGCTTTTGGTACCGTTAGTTTTTCACATTTCTCCGCTGGCTTTTTAAGCACCTATTTTGAAAGTGTTGTTTCCAATATTCAAAATGAAATGACCCGAAATATTTTTACTTTTCTAGATTCAAAATTCTTTTGGATGATTAGTTTAGCCACGCTTATTGCCATTGCCTTATCTTTTACAAAAGCACGTACTTATGAAGGTGCCGGTGCTAGTAAATTTGGGAGTGTTTTTATCTATATTCTAGTAGCTACAATTGGTATGAAAATGGATTTAACACTTATATTTGACAATTGGGGTCTGGTTGTTGTCGGTATCGTGTGGATGGTAATTCATGCACTATTACTCATTCTTGTTGCTAAACTTATCAAAGCACCCTACTTCTTTTTGGCAGTAGGCAGCCAAGCCAATGTCGGTGGGGCCGCTTCTGCACCAGTTGTTGCGGCAGCTTTTCATCCCTCCTTGGCTACCGTAGGTGTATTATTAGCTGTTTTTGGGTATGCTGTAGGAACCGTTGGGGCTATACTAACAACCATTATGATGCAATTGGTAGCTCCTTAATGCAAATAAAATTCAAAAGCATTGAGAATTTCTAAAAGGCTAAACAATAAAAATCTTATTGTTTGATTTTATATTTATACTTATGGCTTTTTGTATACCTTTTTTAGGACAGGTCATTCGTAAATTTATCCTTTAAAAATCATCCCAATATAATCTTCTTCAGAAATAATTGGCACGCCCAGACTTTCTGCTTTGGTACGTTTTGCAGGTCCCATTTTGTCACCGGCTATCAAAAAATCGGTGTTTTTTGAAATGGAACTACTTACTTTTCCGCCGTTATCCTCAATAGATTGTTTCAATTCATTTCTAGAAAACTTTGTAAATACTCCGGATATCACTATCTTTTTTCTTCCTAAAATATCCGATTGAATGGTACTTTTGGATTCATCAATTTTGAACTGCAATCCGTATTTTTTTAGCCTGTCTATAAGTTGAATATTCAGTAAATCATTAAAAAAATCTATCAAGCTACGGGCAATACTTTCTCCAATCTCATCTACGGCAATTAAGTGTTCAAAATCGGTACTCATCAAAGTATCAATATCCTTAAAATGAAAGGCTAATTTTTTAGCTACTGTCTCTCCTACATAACGTATACCTAAAGCATATAATAGTTTTTCAAAGGGAATCTTTTTAGAAGCCTCAATTCCTTTAATGATATTATCAGCAGATTTTTCCGCCATACGTTCCAGAGGGATGATAGCTTCCTTTTTTAATTCATATAAATCGGCATAATTATGAATCAAACCTGCATCAAAGAGTAAGGCTATGGTCTCGGCACCTAAGCCATCAATATTCATGGCCTTTCTGCTAATAAAATGTTCAATACGTCCTTTAATTTGTGTCGGGCAACCGTAATGATTTGGACAGTAATGTTTGGCATCGCCTTCTTTTCGTTCTAATAACGTACCACAATCCGGACAATGTGTAATATAGGCTACGGGTTTGGAATCTTTAAGTCTTTGAGATAAGTCCACACCCACAATTTTAGGAATAATCTCTCCGCCTTTCTCTACAAAAACCGTATCATTAACACGAATATCTAGTTTCTCTATTTGGTCGGCATTATGTAAGGAAGCTCTTTTAACAATAGTACCGGCTAATTGAACAGGTTGTAAATTTGCTACTGGCGTAATAGCACCGGTACGTCCCACCTGATAATCTATACTGAGTAATCTAGAAATTGCTTGTTCTGCTTTAAACTTAT
This sequence comes from Flavobacteriaceae bacterium, assembly GCA_024763245.1. GTDB lineage: Bacteria > Bacteroidota > Bacteroidia > Flavobacteriales > Flavobacteriaceae > DQTL01. The sequence goes on from JANTFW010000009.1 coordinate 37,112, forward strand.
AAGCTATTGCCCAACGCGGATATTTAGCTGTATAGCCTAATTCCTCTTGCTGTGCTAAAGAATTTACTTTTATCACAACACCATCGGTTTCATAATCCAATTGATGCCGTGCTTTATCCCAATATTCAATAAAGGCAAAAACCTCCTGAAGCGAAGAGCAAACTTTAATATCTTCTGGCACTTTAAAGCCTACTTTTTTAGCTTCCAATAATGTATTATAATGGGTTAGAAATCGGTTGCTCCCAACAACCTGATATAACAAACAATCTAGTGGACGCTTGGCCACTTCTCTACTATCTTGCATTTTTAAACTACCACTTGCCGTATTTCTGGGATTACTAAAGGGCTCAAAACCATCTTCTATTCGTTGCTCATTTAATTGTTTAAAACCTGCCAAAGGAAGAATTATTTCGCCTCTTATCTCAAACTCCTCTAAAAAGGGTTTTTGTAGTACTAAGGGTATAGATTTAATTGTTTTAACATTTGCCGTAACATTATCGCCCTGATAACCATCACCACGGGTAACCCCCTGAACTAATTTATCATCTTTGTAGGTCAAATTTATTGAAGCACCGTCAAATTTTAGCTCACAGGTGTATTCTACAGCCTCTGTCCCCAATAGTTTTAAGATTCTTTTTTCCCATTCGTACAAATCTTCTTTTGAATACGAGTTATCAAGAGAATACATCCGATTACGATGCGTTACGGTTTCAAAATTTTTAGTCACCTCTCCACCTACTCGAAGAGTGGGTGAATTGGGATCATAAAATTCCGGATATCTTTTTTCAAGGGATTCTAGCTCCTTTAATAAAAGGTCAAATTCATAATCTGATATGGTCGGTGCATCCAATACATAATAATTATAATTATGTTCCCGCAAGGTTTTTCGTAAAGTATTGATTCTTTGAGCTATATTCTCCATGTAAATATTCTTTAAAGAAATCTAAAAATACTAAAAAATTCCACAATAACAGTTTCACTTATATACACCTATTTATTACTTAACTTAATCCAATCAAATACAATAATTTCCTATTTATAATGATTCTAAATTTCGTTATTGGTAACATTTGTTGCAAAGAAATATTTTCAGAATGACTTTTGTCATTAATGCTACTAACTTCCATATATAGTTTTGTACTGAATTTAAAATGAATTCACTAATTAAATATATTAAAGTATCGTATTATGAAAAATTTATCATCTTATTTTATCAGTTTGTTACTTATCTCCAGTCTATCATTTATAGGGTGTCGAGAAAACAAGACAAAAATTAAAGAAACCGCGGCGACTGAAAAAACAGCAGTCGACGAATATCAGGTTCTAGTAGATTATCTAGAACAAAATGGTGATTTCATCAACAGTAGTGCTGTTCCGGCGATGATTAACACAGCAGAAGTACACGATAGTCTAAACAATAAGAATTATAAAATTATAGATATTAGAAAACCTGATGATTTTCAAAAAGGACATATCGAAAATGCAGTAAATGTACCCTCCAAAGACATGATTACGTATTTTGAAAACGAAATGGATCCTTCATCCTTTCACAAGATTGCCATAGTATGCTACTCGGGTCAATCGGCCAGTTTTGTAACAGGCATCATGAGACTTTTAGGCTATGATAATGTCTATGCGATGAAATACGGAATGAGTTCTTGGAATAAAGACTTGGCTAGTACTATTTGGTCTAAACACATTTCTAGTGATTTTGAAAGTCAATTGGAAACTACTGACAATCCCAAACCAGCTAAAGGAGGACATCCCATAATAAAAACAGGGAAAACCCACGGTTATGATATATTAGCAGCACGTGCGCAAATAGCATTGAATACCCCTTATAAATCACTATTGGTAAAAGCACAGGAATTATTTGAAAATCCTACTCATTATTTTACAATTAATTATTGGCCTAAAGAAAAATATGATCAAGGTCATGTTCCAGGTGCCTATCAATATACACCCAAAAAATCATTGAGTAGTCAAACCGAACTCTATACATTGCCAATAGACAAAAAAATTGTCACCTACTGTTATACAGGACAACATGCTGCTTTTGTAACCGCCTATTTAAATATTCTAGGATATGATGCCACTGCTCTTGCCTACGGAGCTAACAGTTTTATGAACGCTACATTAAAACAAAAAAAATGGCATGCTTTTAGTCCTAAAAAAATTGAAGGATATCCTGTAGTCAAAGAGCTAGTAGAAGCAGAATAAAAACTATTCGGCCTCAGGAAGACACTGAGGCCGAATTTTAACTCAAAACTCAAAAAACATACTAATATCTTATTACAGTATCCTATTTTCACATACAACTAAATTTATATACAATGAAAACCAAACAGCTATTATTACTAGTATTAGTTCTTACGATAACGACAAGTATTAATGCTCAATTTAAAATTGACGCACAATATAGAGTCCGAGGGCAAGCATTGCACGGGTATAAAAAACCGGTAGCCTCCGAAACCGATGCTGCTTTTCATATTGGACAAAGAACCCGATTAAACTTAAGGTATAATACAGAAAAGTATAGTACTTTATTATCCATACAAGATGTACGTACCTGGGGAGACGAAAACTATATTAATGGTACAGGAGTTCAGGGTAAGTCATTTAATAACATGGATATCTACGAAGCCTGGGTAAACATAAAATTCAACAAAAAAAGTAGCTTAAAAATTGGTAGACAAGAGATGAAATATGACGATCAAAGACATATTTCTTGGCGAAATTGGTGGGATACCGGAATGACCTATGACGCCGCAACCTTTAGTTATAAAAACAAGGATACCGGTTGGAGATTTGATATCAGTGCATCGTACAATAGTAGAGATTCTTTTAAAGAATTAACCGGAAATGACTACAGTGGAATGAATGACTATTTTGGAAGCCTAAATCCCATTCAAACACAAAATTTTATTTATATAAAAAGAAACTTTAAAAATAAAATGTATGTTTCTTTTACGGCTATTGCTTCCGGATATCAAAAAGAAAATACACCTAATACTATTTATTTAACTGGTACTGAAGGTATACATCTTAACTATAACGCAAGCAAAAAAGGAACAGATGGCTTTTTCGGTATTGCCAATTTCTTTATTCAAAACGGAAAAGACATAACTGGCACCAAAAATAATGCCTCTATGATTACGGCAAAATTAGGTTACCGAACTATAGAAAAAAAATTAGAGTTAAGTGCCATAATGGAACGTTTGTCAGGAAATGATTCAAAAAACACAGATGCTGATTATCAAAATACAAATCACACCTATAATTTATTGTATGGTGCCAGACATCCCTATTATGAAGGCTATCTAGATTGGTTTGTACTTCCAAAAAGTTCAAAAAATGGTGGTCTGATAAATCTGGGTGTTAAACTTGACTATAAGATGACCAAGAAAGACATTTTATGGTTTGAATTTAGTAAAGTTTCTAACGTATATGAAGTTTTTAAAGAAATGGACGGCTCTACACCTGTATATTATAATAAATCACTAGCCAGCACCCTTAATCTAACTTATATACGAAAATTGAGTAAAAATATTAAATGGATGAATGGTTTTTCATATGGTATGCCAACAGATGATTTTAATCAGATGAAAGGGATTAGCGAAGGAGGTAGTAATTATTTTTTCTATACCATGCTCACATTTACCCCAAAGTTTTTTGATTCTTCAAAATAAGACCACGATTGCGTTTAATTAATGAAGCAGCTAATGGGTCCTGTCCTAAAACGGCAGGGCTCATTACTATTCAAAAAGAATAGAATAAGGTCTGGACATAGCCGATTCTAACTCATCCATACTAAAATGGCGACTTTTTCTCAAGGTCTCTTTGCCTCCAAAAAAAGTTAAAATAGTAGGCTCAACAAAAACAGAATATTTAGCTGCAATTTCCGGACTTAATTCTCTATCGACATAATAGAATTGCATTTTTGGAAATTTGGTATCTATGAGTTTCATTACTTTTGGAGCCAGAGCTTCACCTACATTACAAGAACTGGAATTGAAGTACACAAACACAGCATCATTATCTCGTAAAATACTATCAAATTCTTCTAGGGTATTTATAAATCCAAAATTATATTCCATCTTAAAAAAAAAATTTAGGCAAAACTACATATTCTACCTATTAATAAGGTGACTTTTATTACAAATAAATAAAAATGATAGTACGATTTTTGAAAATTATTAGAAAATAAATAGGAGTTGTATGAAATACACTATTTTTGCGACTATAAATACAAACATTAAAAATATATAAATATGTCAGAAAATATAGAACGAATTAAATGTCTTATCATTGGATCAGGGCCTGCTGGATATACCGCAGCGATTTATGCCGCACGTGCCGACTTAAAACCTGTAATGTACACCGGTTTAGAGATGGGAGGGCAACTTACTACAACTACTGAAGTGGATAACTTCCCCGGATACCCCAAAGGAGTTGATGGAACAAAAATGATGGAAGATCTTAAAGCTCAAGCAGAACGCTTTGACACAGAGGTTCGTTTTGGCGTAGTTACTAAAGTAGAATTGAGCGACGTAGTAGGTGGTATTCACAAAGTTGTTGTAGATGGTGAAAAACAAATAGAAGCTGAAACTGTAATTATTGCTACTGGAGCCAGTGCAAAATATTTGGGACTTGAAAGTGAAGAAAGATTAAAAGGTGGTGGAGTTTCTGCCTGTGCAACTTGCGATGGATTCTTTTATAAAGATCAAGATATTGTGGTGGTTGGTGCTGGAGATACTGCCGCTGAAGAAGCTACTTACCTTGCAAAAATTTGTAAGCATGTTACTATGCTTGTAAGGCGTGATGAAATGCGTGCCTCAAAAGCTATGCAAGAAAGGGTATTTAATACAAAAAATATTAAAGTCTTATTTAACACAGAACTCGATGAAGTTTTAGGAGAAAAAAAGGCCTTTGGTGATGAGGTGGTTGTAGGAGTACGTGTGGTCAACAACCAAAGCAAAGAAAAATTTGAGATAGCCGTTGCAGGTGTATTTATTGCCATAGGTCATAAGCCTAATACAGACCTATTTACCGGACAATTAGAAATGGATGATGCAAAATATTTAGTAACAAAAGGCAAATCTTCTAAAACTAACAAACCGGGTGTTTTTGCCTGTGGTGATGTTCAAGATCACGAATACCGACAAGCTGTTACGGCTGCAGGTTCCGGATGTATGGCCGCATTAGATGCCGAAAGATATCTTGGAGGATTGTAATAAAAAATTCCCTTTCCATATCAAAAAAGCGCATTTTAAAAAATGCGCTTTTTTGATATAGATTAATAATATTTTTGAATCTGTTTTTGATATTTATCCCTTATTTCTTTGAGTAACTCCAGTTTACAATCCGGTTTAAAGACTCGTACTACATCTACTAAAGTTTTATTCATGTAAAATGCGCCATTAACAATATCGTAATTATTGTTTGCAATATTGCTCTTAACGTATAATGTCATCTTTCTAAAAAGCTCCCATTCTATCTTTTTTCCAATATTTATATAGCTCATTCCTTCATCATCTACATAAATTCCTTTTTCTACTTCTTTAATAAAAAAGAAACGTTTTACTTTAAAAAAAACAGGTCTTGGTTTGAGCATTCTTTTATTACGCATAAAAACAAACCCTTCATCCTGATAGGCCTTTTGAATGGTTTCTAAAGCTTCCATATTCTTCAAACCAATAATTCGTATTGCAAAATGAGGTGTGTTAAAAATATTTACATTTGCATAGGTCGCATTAATGGGTTCATCAAGAAATCTATTGATACTATCGGTTGCTCTTATTATGCTTGCCCAAGTATATCTATTTCTCAAGATTAAAAAAATGGAAGTATTCTTTTCAACCAATCTTGCATCGAGTTTATGATAATGATACCCGGGATAAGGTTCATCAGCAATAACAACAAAGGTATTTTTTAATTTATAATCTGTCAGGGCATGTATGGTCTCCTCTTTATTAATATACCCTGTTACTTCAATAAAATTTGACATAATATATTGGTTTTTTCTTTACTGCTTAAAAGTACAAAAAAAAAATAAATCTTTGGTATCAATTTTGTATTGTACTAAACATACAAACCTAAAAGTGACTAGAATATTTATATATTACTCAATATTAACGTAATAGGAATTTTTAGTTTGTCATGTCGAATATATTTATTAATTTTAAACTTTTCTTTAACCCAAGATATTATTTAACCATGAAGAAATTATCAATCTTTGTAATCGTACTTTTTTTGTCTTTATTCAGTTTTTCACAAGAAAGTGAAACACATGTTTTTCAATCCAAAACGGATTGCACCCAAACCCTAACAGGAGTTGTGAAAAATGTAAAAACCGGAGAGTTAATTCCAAATGCACTCGTACAACTCTACAAAAGAGGGGAATTAGTATCTAGCGAAGAAGCAGGTGATGATGCTTCTTTTAGTTTTACGTTAGAGTGTGGAAATCGTTATAACATTAATGGACGATCAGAAAATTTTACAATCAACTCCAAAATCGTTTATGCATCCAGTAAAGGAGAAGCGAAAGAACTTGACTTGCTACTTTACCCCATAAAAGAATTTAAAACAAAAGACACTAACAAACTTATAGATGTTGAAAATGTCTATTTTGAAACCGACGGAGAAAATATTGGTGAATTTACCTCTGAACAGCTTAAAAAAGTGGCCAATGTTATGAAAAAATACCCTGATATTCGAGTCAGTGTAGATGTGCATACCGACAGTAAAGGGGAAGCAGACTACGCTCTAAGAATCACTAAAGATCGTGCTGACGTTATTGTCAATTACCTTATTGAAAAAGGAATTTCTCCCGATCGATTAGAAGCGAATGGATATGGTGATACCCAATTGGTTAACCATTGTGCTAAGGACGTTAAATGTACCGAAGCGGAACATCGTGAAAATAGACGAATTGAATTTGTTGTAATGCAATAAAAAGAAAAATTCTTCTTTTTATTGCATTATAAGTATTATACGTTTTTTAACCCCTAAACCCCTAGTAAAATGCGTTTATTATCCCTTATAATATTGAGTTTGTTGCTGGTATCTCCGTCATCTGCTCAAGAAGCTAACAAAAATTGTTTAGACCATGTAGATGGTATTGTTACCAACAAACAAGATGGAAGTATACTCCCAGGAGCAACCATTATCCTTAAAAATAATGGAAAAATCATCAAAGAGATACAGGCAGATAACGATGGGAAATTTTCTTTTGACCTTTCTTGTGACTCTCGTTATCAAATTAGTGCCATTTCTTATGATTTCACTAAAAATATCAGACTGGTATTTACTTCCAAGCAAGG